>DASURT010000260.1:0-3128 GCA_036375515.1 Sphingomicrobium sp. | reverse complement strand
GACGGGCACGATCGGCGGCCTGACGATGGTCAGCCGGATCGCGGGATTCGCTCGCGAGATGATGATGTCCCGCATTCTCGGTGCGGGGGTCTATACCGACGCCTTCTACGTCGCTTTCCGGCTGCCCAACACATTCCGCCGGCTGTTTGGCGAAGGCGCTTTCTCGGCCGGATTCGTGCCGCTTTTCAGCCAGCGGCTGCAATCGGGCGGGGAAGGCGAAGCCAAGCGCTTTTCGGAAGAGATACTCGCCGTCTTCCTGCCGACATTGATCCTGTTCACGGTCATTTTCATGTTCGGGATGAAGCTGTTCATCCTCGCGATCACCGGTTGGCATGGCGACCAGCTCGCGTTCGGAACGCTGCTCACGCAGATCACCTTCCCTTACCTTCTGCTGATCAGCCTGGTCTCGCTTTTCTCCGGCATTCTCAACAGCATCGCGCGCTTCACGGCCGCCGCCTTTGCGCCCGCGCTGCTCAATTTCGCGATGCTCTGCGCGCTCATCATGTTCCGGCAGGGCGGCGCGGTGACCGCCATCGCCGTCGCCAGCGCGGTCACGATTGGCGGCGTGCTTCAGCTCATCCTGCTCATCGCCGCCTGCAAGCGCGCCGGGATCGTGCTCAAATTGCGCAAGCCCGCGCTGACGCCCGGCGTGCGGCAGTTCATCCGGGTCGTCCTCCCGGCGACACTCGGCGCCGGCGTCTATCAGGTGAGCGTTTTCATCGACACCTTCTTCCTGACCCGAATCGGCACCGGCGCGGTCAGTTGGTTCAATTATGCTGACCGCCTCAACCAGCTACCGCTCGGCGTCATCGGGTCGGCGATCGGGACAGCGATCCTCCCGCAGGTCAGCCGCCACGTCGACATCGGCGAACACGGCAAGGCAGCAAAGGTGCAGGGGCAAGCGGCCGAGCTCGCGATGCTGCTGTGCCTTCCAGCGGCGCTGGCGCTCGCGGTAACCGCGTTGCCGCTGGTCAGGGCGATCTTCGAGGCGGGTCGGTTCACCGAGCGGGACGCTGAATTCACCGCCCTCACCCTCTCGATCATCGCCCTCGGCCTCCCCGCTTATGTGCTGGTGAAGGTCCTGACGCCCGGCTTCTACGCCCGCCGCGACACGGCGACGCCGGTGAAAACGGCCATCGCGGTGCTCGTGGTCAACGTCATCCTCAATTTCGCGCTCATCCCGCCGTTCGGGATCGGCGGGCTCGCCGCGGCGGTCGTCATCAGCTCGTGGCTCAACTGCACGATCCTCTACGTGATCCTGCACCGGCGCGGCCATTTCAAAATCGAGCGCTGGCTTGCCTCGCGCCTCTTCCGGCAGCTGGTCGCCGCCGCGGCGATGGTCGTCGCACTTTACCTCATCAGGTCGGCGTTCCTGGGATGGTTCGTCGGGTCGCTGCTCAATCGCCTGACCGGAGTCATTGCCGTGGTCGCGGGTGGGATGGCGGTCTATTTTCCGCTGGTGTGGATGCTCGGCGGAACCGACCGCGAGGAATTGAAGGCGCTGCTGAAGCGCAGGAGGCCGTACACCGATGCCGGCTGAGTCGCAGCCCATGCGCGTCGTGTCCGGAATCCAACCGACTGGCGGGCTTCACCTCGGCAATTTGCTCGGCGCGATTCTGCGCTGGGTCAGGATGCAGGAAGAGGCCGAGTGCCTGTTCTTCCTTGCCGATCTTCACGCGTTGACGATTGAGGTCGACCCGAAAGAGCTGCGCTCGAACGTCCGCGAAATGGCGGCGGCGCTGATCGCCAGCGGGATCGATCCGGCGAGGGCGATCCTCTTCCAACAAAGCGCGATACCTGCCCATCCCGAGCTTGCCTGGCTCCTCCAGTGCACCGCCCGCATGGGCTGGCTCGAGCGCATGACGCAGTTCAAGGAAAAGAGCGGCAAGCACAAGGAACGCTCCAGCGTCGGGCTATTCACCTATCCCGTCCTCCAGGCGGCCGACGTCCTTCTCTACCGCGCGACTCACGTGCCGGTGGGCGAGGACCAGAAGCAGCATCTCGAGCTGGCGCGCGACATCGCATTGAAATTCAACAATGACTATGAGGTCGACCTGTTCGTCCTGCCCGAGCCGTTCATCGGCGGCGGCACGGCGGCGCGGGTCATGAGCCTGCGCGAGGGGACGGCGAAAATGTCGAAATCCGACCCGTCCGATATGAGCCGGATCAACCTCACCGATAGCGACGACGAAATCGCGCAGAAGATCCGCAAGGCAAGAACCGATCCGGACCCGTTGCCCGACGACCCGGCGCTGCTCGATGGACGACCCGAGGCGAAAAACCTCGTCGGGATTTACGCGGCGGTGACGGACGAAAGCGTCGAGCAGGTCCTCGGCCGCTTCGCCGGCCAGGGCTTCGGCGCGTTCAAGCCGGCGCTTGCCGACGCGCTCGTCGCCTTGCTTCACCCGCTCCGCTCGCGGCTCGAGGAGCTGCGGAGCGATCCGGCCGAACTCGACCGCCTGCTCGCCAGGGGCTCGGCGCGTGCTGCCGCGATCGGAGCCCCGGTGCTCGCCGAAGCCTATCGCGCGGTCGGGCTGCCGCACTGAGGCCTCGCTTCATCGACCGTTCACCGCTGTTCGGCGTATAAGTTCCGTAACGAAACTCGATTTCATCGCCCCAGGAGGCGCGACATGCGTATCTCGAAACTCGCTACCGCGGCGGCGCTTGGCGTCGTGGCCCTGGGGCTGTCGGCCTGCGTCCAATCGCTGAAGACACAGGTCACGCGATACCAGGCGATGCCCGCGCCGCAGGGCCAGACATTCTTCGTCGTCCCCGGCGGCGGAATGGCGACCAACGGCGGCCTCGAATTCCAGCGCTACGCCACGCTGGTCACCCAGCAGCTCACGGCGCACGGCTACAGTCCGGCGGCGAACGCCGAAAACGCGAACATGATCGTTCAGCTCGGCTATCGCGTCGGCCCCGGTCAGATGCGCTACGAGACCGACCCGTTCGGCTACGATCCGTTCTATGGACCCGGCAGCCGCTTCTTCTATCCGCGCTTCGGCTTCGGATTCGGCTCGCCTTTCTATTACGGATGGGGCGGGTCATTCGGATATGGCGCCGGCGTCGACAGCTACGTCGAATTTCAGAGCGAGGCGGAGCTCCACATCCGCGCCGCGGGAACGCAG
>DASURT010000259.1:0-7783 GCA_036375515.1 Sphingomicrobium sp. | reverse complement strand
CCGGTCGCCGAGCGCGTAATGGAGCATCGTCGCGCTTCGGCCCGACGAATGGTAGCCGATCTGCTCCTCGGCCTCGAGCACCGTCACCTTCGCGTGGTTCGACAGGGCGGCCGCCGCGGATAGCCCGGCTATCCCTCCGCCAATAATCAGGATGTCCGAGGTGTTGGCCACCGGAATCAGACGGCGGTCAGCCGCTCGTGCACCACCTTGCCGTCCTTGGTCAGGCGGATGCCTTTGACGATCTCGTCGTCGTCGGGGAGCACCGGCGCGCCTTTGTCCTTGTCCCAGAAGGAGCTGAGGAAATTGTAGAGGTTGCGGGCGAACAAGGCGGACGCGTCAGCCGCGAGGCCGCGCGCCAGGTTGGTGGCGCCGATGATCGTCACCCCGTGCTTCTCGACGCTGCTGCCCGCGATTGTGCCTTCGACATTCCCCCCGGCATCCGCCGCCATGTCGACGATGATGCTTCCCCGGCGCATGGTCGCGATCTGAGCATCGCTGATCAGCCGCGGCGCCGGCCGTCCCGGAATCAAGGCGGTCGTGATCACGATGTCCTGCCTGGCGATGTGCCCGGACACGAGCTCGGCCTGCGCCTTTTGATAGTCCTCCGACATCTCGGTCGCGTAGCCGCCCGCGCCCTCGCCTTCGATCCCGGCGACATCCTCAACGAAGATCGGTTTCGCGCCCAGCGAGAGGATTTGCTCCTTCGTCGCCGATCGGACGTCCGTTGCGCTGACCTGAGCGCCGAGCCGCCTGGCGGTCGCGATCGCCTGGAGGCCCGCGACACCGACCCCCATGACGAACAGCTTGGCGGGGCTGATGGTCCCCGCCGCGGTCATCATCATCGGGAAAGCGCGCCCATAGGCCGCGCCCGCGTCGATCACCGCCTTGTAGCCGGCAAGGTTCGATTGCGATGACAGGATGTCCATCGACTGCGCGCGCGTGATTCGCGGCATCCACTCCATTGCCAGCGCCTCGATCCCGGCCTTGGCATAGCCCTCGATCGCGCCGCGCCCGCGTGAGGGATCGAGGCCACCGACCAGCACGGCGCCTTTTTCCGCGCCCGCCAAGCCATCGGGTCCCTCGACGCACAGGATGATCCCAGCGCCCTTCAACACGTCCTCGCGGCTTCCGGGCTTCGCTCCGGCGCCCTCGAAATCGACATCGGTGACCGACGCCTGCTCCCCTGCCCCGCGCTCGACCGCCACTTCGGCGCCGAGGGCGACGAACTTCCTGACCGTTTCGGGAATCGCGGCGCAGCGCGTCTCGCCCGCAGCCGTTTCCTTCAGCACCGCGATCTTCATGAGAGGATTGGGCTGTTAGAGGATCAGGAGGATGAAGAATGCGATCACGAGGCAGGTGAGCGCACCCCATTTAAGGAGCCTCGTGAACCGCGTGTAGTCGCGCACATGGACCGCAACATCATGTGTCGGAGGATTCGCCAGCAGCGGTTCTTCATCATGAGCCATGCCATTCCCCTTGTCTCTTGTGCCCGCGGACGCGCGTGGCCGAGTCCATAACAAGGCGCGTCCGTGCGCCCAAGCCCCCTCGGACGCCGTCTTAAGCCCGCCTTTACCCCTCAATCGTAGATTGAGCCTGGGAACGACCGGACATGGCAGAAGAACGCACGCGATCCCTGCTCCTTATCGACGCCGACGCCGACGAGCGGCGGCTGGTGTCGGCTATCGCCGCACGCGCGGGATGGAGCGTAGTGGGCGCCGCGGACGATGAGACCGCCATGGCGCTCCTCCAGGGCCCGCATGGCCGCGAGGTCCAGGCGGCGCTCGTCGGGGCGTGGCACTCCGACACCGGCCCGAAGCTGATCGCCGCGCTGCGCGACCAGCGCGACAAGCTGCCGGTGATCGTCCTTTCCGAAGGCGACAGCGTCGCCGTCGCGGTCGAAGCCATGCGCTCGGGCGCATCGGACTTCCTCGTCCGGCCGGTCGCGCCGGAACGTTTGCTGGAAACCCTCGCCGCGAATGCCGATCGCCGCAAGGCAGCCGGCGAGCTTGCACCCGTGTCGGAGAAACTCGCGCCGCATCTCTCGCTCGAGCAGCTGATTGGCGCGGCCCCCGAATTCCGTTCGGCGCTCGCCGTGGCCGCGAAAGGCGCCCGCAACCGCCTCCCGATCCTGATTATCGGCGAGCCCGGGACGGGCAAGGAAACCATTGCCCGCGCAATCCACTCGGCCAGCCTTCGCGCCCGTGCGCCGCTCCTTCTCGTCGACTGCAAGGCGGTCCCCGGCAACATTATCGACAGCGAGCTCTTCGGCCACGAAAAAGGCGCTTTTCCCGGCGCTTTTGCCTCGAAGACCGGAAAACTGGTCCAGGCCGACGGCGGAACCTTGCTGCTCGACGAGATCGGCGCGCTGCCCGCCGAGACCCAGGAGCGGCTGGACCGGGTACTCGCGACAGGCGAAGTTCGCCCGGTCGGACTCAATGGCAGCTTCTCGGTCGACGTCCGGCTGATCGCCACGAGCAGCCGGCCGCTCCCCGACGACTTCGACCAGGGCCTGGCCGACCGGATCGGCACGACGACCGTGACCCTTCCATCGCTCCGCGACCGCAGCGGCGACATTCCCGCGCTGGTGAGGCATCTCCTGACACGGCTTTCCGAGCAGACCGGCCTGAAGCCGCTGTCGATCGGCAACGACGCGCTTGCGGTCCTGATGCGCTACGGCTGGCCCGGCAATGTCCGGCAGCTTGCCGGGGTCCTCTTCCGCGCCGGCCTGCAATGCGACGGCGGCTCGCTCACCGCCGAGCATTTCCCGCACATCGCGATCCAGTCGCGCTTTTCGGGGCGGCAGACCGATTTCTCGCCGACCATCAGCCAGACGAGCAGCGACGAGGCGATCGCCGCCGCGCCCGGAGTGACCCTGTACACCGGCGATGGCCACCTCCGCCCACTCGAGGAAATCGAGGCCGACATCATTCGCCTTGCGATCGGCCATTATCGCGGCCGAATGACCGAGGTTGCCCGGCGGCTCGGGATCGGCCGCTCGACCCTTTACCGGAAGCTTGGAGATCTCGGGATCGACACCGCCGCCTGATCGTCAGGCGTTCATGTGGTGCAGGAGCAGCTTGCCGAGGCGGCTTTCGGCGAGGCCGGAGCGGGTCATTCGCTGAACGATGTCGAAATCCGGTGCGGCATTGCCCTCGACGATCACCGGTCCATCTTCCGTCGGAGCGATATCCCAGCCGATGACCGCGCGTTCGGGGAAGGCCCGGTGCGCGCGCTCGGCGAGAGCGCAGGCCTCGCGCCAGCCGGGAACGACCCGGCCGCGGATCTGGGCGCCGCTGTCCGGATGACGCTCGACCCAGCCCATGCGCGCGTCCATTCCGAGGTCCGATGCCGAGCCGAGCTCCCCGGACGGTAGATCGACGGCGGCCGCGATCCCGCCCGCGTGGAAATTGTCGACCTTGTGGTTGTCCCCGACCGCCATCCGCATCACTCCGGCGACCACCTCGGCGCGATCCTCCTCGTCGAGGCAGGTGACGATCCGGACGGTGGACAAGGCATCATTGTTGAGATCGCGGAGTCCCGCGCAGTTCCTGAGCCGCGGCTGGACGACAAGCGAAGCCGAATGGGAGCGCCGGCCGAGCCGCTCGAGGAAACCCGCTTCGTCGAGCGCCTTTGCCTCGCCGTCGATGTAGCGGCCGTGGCCCGCATGATCCCACCGTTCCGTTCCCTTGCCGCCGCGGCCGTTCGCGGGCTTGACGAACAGGTCGCACGGCGGAAGGTGCTCGCCGCCGAGCAAGATCACCTCCCCGGCCGACGCTGTCGCCACGAGGGGAATCGTCCGCAGCTGATGCGCGCGGCATGTCTCGGCAAAGGCGATCTTGTCGTTGAGCGCGGATATCTCGCCGCGCAGCCGCCGGATGATCGGATAATAGCCCTGCTTCGTCTCGAAGCGGTTGAGATACGACCTGCAGTCGGCCCGCCCGTCGTAAAGCTCGAACATATAGTACCAGGGCGGAAGGACCCCGGCCGAGAAATAGGCCCGGACCTCCTCCACGAACTGCCTCGGGCGCGACTTTCCGCAGCATTCGCGCACAACCCGGCCGTTCATCCATGCATACCATGCCGCTGCCGCGATCAGGCCGACCGGCCAGACCAGGCTCGCGAGAAGGAGCTCCGCAAGGTCGGGGAGGTCGGCCGGGCGCCAGTAATTGGCGGCGTACATGGCCCGCAGGGAGGCGGCGGGGGCCTCCGAGCTGCTGGTGAACAAGGCCGCGACGGCCAGCGGCAATCCCGCCACCCGGTAGATCAGCCGCTCGACGTGCCAGACGGCCGAATGCCGCGTTCGAAGAGACGAACCCGCCATGACGCGTCCACAATCGACCAGATTGGCGGGACGTTCCGTGAAAAAAAGTTCAGGTTCGCGGAGTCAGAGCCTGGTCGCGGAGGCCACGCCAAATCCTCAGCGCCTGGACCGTTTCGAACACGTCGTGAACGCGGGCGATCTGGACACCCTGCTCCGCCGCTTTCAGGGCGAAAGCAATGCTCCCGCCGAGGCGCCGGTCTGGTGGCGCTTCGCCCGACAGCGCCCCGATTGTGCGTTTGCGGCTCGCGCCGACGACGAGCGGAACGCCGAGCGAATGGAGCACCGCCAGGCCGTTCATCAGTTCGAGATTGTGGGCGACGTTCTTGCCGAAGCCGAAGCCCGGATCGACCAGGAGCTTCTCGCGGGAAATGCCCGCGTCCATCGCCCAGCGAATGCGCGCCTCGAGCCACAGGTAAACCTCGATCAGCACGTCGTCGTAGCGCGGATCCTGCTGCATCGTCTCGGGGCGTCCCTGGTGGTGCATCAATACTACGGGCACATCCGCCTGCGCGATCACGCCCGCGGAGCGGTCGTCGTAGGTGAGCGCCGACACGTCATTGATCATCCCGGCGCCGGCTTCGAGCGCGGCCGTCATCACATCGGCCTTGCGCGTGTCGGCCGACGCGGCGGTCCCGCTTCCCGCGAGTTGCCGGATGACCGGAACGATCCGCTCGATTTCGTCGCCTTCCCAGACCGGCTTCGCTCCCGGCCGGGTGGATTCTCCGCCGACATCGACGATCGCCGCGCCCCCGGCCGCCATGTCGGCGCCCGCCGCGGCCGCGGCGGCCGAGTCCGCGAACTGCCCGCCGTCGGAGAAGCTGTCGGGGGTCGCGTTGACGATCCCCATGACCTGCGGCTGGTCGAGCCGGATGGTGCGCTCCCCAAGCTGCAGCGGTGGGCGCGGGCTGGTCAGCGCCTGCCATTGCGCCGCCATGTCCTCGTCGAAGCGATTCTCGATCCCTTCGGCAGGCACCAGCTCGGTCGCGACGCGCTTGTGCTCCTCAACTCGAATCAGCTCGACCATCGAAAACCAGGTCAGCCCGCCGGCGAGCCGCGCGACCTTGCCGTCATGGCCGAACGGCGAATCGACGAAAGCGGTTGGGCGAAGGAGGGTGCGCATGCGTCCGCGCTATAGCGCGGCGAGGTATTGCTGGCGCAAGGCGTCCAGCGGCTGGAGCTGATGGCCACTCTCGATGTGCCAGAAGGTCCAGCCGTTGCACGAGGGCGCGGCCTGCAGCGCCGCGCCGACCTTGTGGATCGAGCCGGAGTGCGATTCGCAGGCGATGGACCCGTCCGCGCGCACGATGGCGCGCCACCGCCGCTTTGAATCCATGAGCCCGGTTCCGGCGGGCACCAGGCCGCTTTCGACCAGCACCCCGAACGCGACGCGCGGTTGCTCGCTCTTGCCCGGAACGGTCTGCATCGCGCTCTCGTCGAGCGGCAAGGTCGAGGCGATGCGCCCCTTCGCGACCTTCACGTAGGCTGCCTCGCGCTCGATCCCGATCCAGCGCCGGCCGAGCCGCCGGGCAACCGCGCCGGTCGTGCCCGTGCCGAAGAACGGGTCGAGCACCACGTCGCCCGGCTTCGTGCAGGCGAGCAGGATTCGGTACAGCAGCGCTTCGGGCTTCTGCGTCGGATGCGCCTTGGACCCGTCGTCGCCTTTCACTCGCTCCGCGCCGGCGCAGATCGGCAACAGCCAGTCGGACCGCATCTGGAGATCGTCGTTGAGCGCCTTCATCGCGCGGTAATTGAAGGTGTAGCGCGCCTTTTCGTCCCTGGCGCACCAGATCAATGTCTCGTGGGCATTGGTGAAGCGCGTGCCGCGAAAGTTCGGCATCGGGTTGGTCTTGCGCCAGACGATGTCGTTCAGGATCCAGAACTCCGCGTCCTGGAGCAGCGCGCCGACCCGGTAGATGTTGTGGTAGCTGCCGATCACCCAGATCGTGCCGTTGTCCTTGAGGATGCGCCGCGCCTGCCCGAGCCAGTCGCGGGTGAATTCGTCATACGCCGCCAAGCTGTCGAACTTGTCCCACTCGTCGTCGACCGCGTCGACCCGGCTGCCCTCCGGGCGGAACAGGTCGCCGCCCAATTGCAGATTGTAGGGCGGGTCGGCGAAGATCATGTCGACGCTCTTGTCGGGGATGCGCGCCATCTCCGTGACGCAATCGCCTTCGAGGATAGTATCGAGCGGAAGCTCGCGCTTCGGCTTCGCGGGACGAAACGAGGCCGGCTCCGCGATGCGGGCAATCAGGTTCATGCGATTGTGCCCCTTCAGTTGCCGCCAAGGGTGAGTCACGGCGGACTCGCGGTCAAGCGAACAAGGGTTAACGCGGTGTCCCGATCAGCTACAGCTATGCGGCGGAGCGCGGCTCCTCCACAAGATGTTGAGTCTCGACGGCCTCCGCGGACTCTATCGCTGGTAGGTGTGGCCCTGAAGACTCGCTTGTCCCGATTTCGCCGAGCGCCAGCTCCGGCTGCGCAGACGCATCGAGGATCGACCGGACCAAGCCGAAGCTGCGCCGGTGCAGCGGAGTCACTCCAAGATCGAGCAGCGCGCGGCGATGGTCGGGTGTCGGATAGCCCCGGTTATGCTCCCAACCGTAGCCGGGATATTCGGCCGCGAGTTCAGCCATCATCCGGTCGCGCGTGACCTTGGCGATGATCGATGCCGCCGCGATCGAGCGGCACCTGGCGTCGCCGTCGACGATGGCCTTCGATGGCCGCTGCCACCTGGGACAGGCATTGCCGTCGACCAGGACCCACGCGGGCTCGAGGCCCAGTGCCTCAACGGCGCGGGTCATCGCCAGCATCCGCGCCCAGTAGATGTTGAGGCGGTCGATCTCCTCGACGCTGGCGGAGCCGACACCCCAGGCCGCGCATTTGACGAGGCGCTTGTAGATCGCCTCGCGCTTCTCGATCGGAAGGTTCTTCGAATCGTCGATCCCGCGCGGGAATCTGTCGCGGTCGAGGATGCAGGCAGCGGCGACCACGGGGCCCGCCAGAGGCGCGCATCCCGCCTCGTCGACCCCGGCGAGCGGCTGCGGATAATCGAGCTCGAGCTTGAAGGAACAGCGCCGCGGCATCGAGTCGGACGCTAGCCGAATCCCATTTCGTCATTCCAGCGAAAGCTGGAATCCACCTTTTCTTTCCTGTGGATAGCACTGTCAGATAGAAAGGAAGATGGATCCCGGCTCAAGGCCGGGATGACGGCTATTCCGCCTTCCGCCAGGGCGGGAAGCGGCGGTTTTCCCCGGCCTTGTAAAAGAATATGATATTGCCGTCGGGGTCGCGAAGCCGCGCCTCGCGCCACATCCACGGCTGGTTCCTCGGTCCGTGCTCGAACGGAATCCCGCTCCTCGCGAGCTGCTCGACGCGTTCGTCGAGATCGTCGCACTCGAAATAAATCGCGGTCGTCGCGGCGATCGTCTCCTCGGGATCGATCTGGATCGAGAAGGTCGCTCC
>DASURT010000258.1:0-10375 GCA_036375515.1 Sphingomicrobium sp. | reverse complement strand
ATGAAGATCAGCGCGCGCAACCAGATTCCGGGGAGAATCCGCTCGATCGAGCACGGTGCGGTGAACGGCACGGTTCATGTCGACATCGGCGGCCGGATCGTCACCTCCGTGATCACCGAAGAGGCGATCAATGAGCTTGGTCTTGCCGAGGATGACGATGTCACGGTCATCATCAAGGCCAGTGACGTGATGATCGGCAAATAGCAGGGCCGCCCAGGGCAGATCGACAACACAGGCTCATGTGAACAGGAGCTTCGCGCCCGCGATCGCCAGGACGAGCCCGAGCGCCCGCAGCAGCCAGGGGCGCGGCAATCTCTCGACGCCAAGCCAGGTGCCGACCAGGGCTCCGGCCGCGACGGCGGCGAGGAAAACCGGGAGTTCGCGTGGGAGGTTACCCACCGACGCGAAATTGCCCGCGAGGCCCGCCGCCGAATTCAAAAGAATGAACGCGGCGGCGACACCCGACGTGTGGCGCGGCTCTTCCCATGCCAGGAGGATGATGAGCGGGCTCAGGAAAATGCCGCCCCCCGTGCCGGTCAGGCCGGCCAGCAGGCCCAACGCCGCGCCGGTCGGCAGGGTGATCGCCAAAGACGGCATGTGAACGGGCCGTTCGGCGAGCATCGCCGGCTGCCACAGCAGGCGAACCGCGGCGAGCCAGAGGAGAATTCCGACGAGCGGCTTGTAGATATGGTCGGGAAGATGGATCGAGCCGCCCAGATAGGCGGCGGGCGTTGCCGTGATCGCGAAGGCCAGGACGAGCTTCCAGTTGGATAGGCCCTTGCTCCAATATCGCCACGCTCCGAACCCTGCGACGAGCAGGTTCAGGGCGAGCGCGGTGGGCCGCATCGTCGCCGGCGCGACGGAAAACAACGCCATGATCGCGAGGTATGCCGACGCTCCGCCATGACCGACGCTCGAATAGAGCGCCGCCGCGATTGCCATCAGCATTGCCATTCCGATGATCGTCGCGGCGTCCATCGCCCCCCTCTCGCGCCTTCGCCGTCGCAAGGGAGACGGCCCGCGGCATTGCGCTAGATCACTCCGGCCGCTCCTTGTCCGGACTAGTGGCGCCGCTGGGAAAAACCAAACCAGCGGGGCGCCCCATGCGCAAGTTCAATCCCTTGATCGCACTGGCGGTCGCACCGCTCGCCACGCTTTCCCAGCCTGCATGGGCCACAGGGGACCAGCTCCAGATCAAGCCGATCCTGGACGCGCGATTGCGCTACGAGACGGTGGACCAGGGCTCGCTGGACGCTGACGCGCTGACCTTGCGGCTGCGCGCCGGGGCCGAGGCCAGGTTCGGCAAAGTCACCCTTCTCGCTGAAGGCGAAGGAACGGTTGCGCCGGCCGACGACTATAACGCCTTTGCCTTTCCCATCGCGGACGATCAGCGGCGGCCTCAATTTGCCATTATCGCGGACCCGGAAAATGCCGAGCTCAACCGGCTGCAGGTGCAATACAAGTCCGGTGCGATCACCGCGACCGCGGGCCGCCAGCGGATCAATCTCGACGACCAGCGCTGGGTGGGGTCCGTCGGCTGGCGCCAGAATGAGCAGACGTTCGATGCGGTCCGCGGCGAGGCGAAGCTCGGCCCGGTCGCCGTCGACCTCACCTACGCAATCGGCCAGCGGACCATTTTCGGCGGGGATGCCGGCCCGCGAACAGCCTTCGACGGCGATTTCATCCTTGCGGGGATCGGCTCCAGGCTCGGACCCCTGCAGGGAAAGCTCTTCTCCTACCTGCTCGACTACGACGAGGATTTCTTCCTCGCGAACAGCAGCCAGACCTACGGCGGCATCCTAGGCGGCACCTTTCCGCTCGGCAAAACGGCGAAGTTTTCGTTGCGTGCGAGCTATGCCCGCCAATCGGACTATGGCCGCAATCCCTTCGACTATTCCGCCAGTTACTGGTCTTTCGAGGGCGGAGCCACGATCGCCGGGTTCAATGTCGCGGCCGGCTGGGAACAGCTTGGGAGCGACAGAGGGCGTGCGCTCCAGACCCCGATGGCGACGCTGCACAAGTTCAACGGCTGGGCGGACCTGTTCCTGACCACGCCGCCGGCAGGACTGCGGGATGCCTACGTTTCGGTCGGGAAGGCGTTCGGCGGCGTGAAGATGCTCCGAGGCCTTAACGCGAGCCTGGCGTTCCATCAGTTCGACAGCGCGGTCGGGGATGCCGAATATGGAACCGAGTGGGACGCTTCCGCGGGCTTCAGGATCGGCAGAGTCGGCCTGCTGATCAAGTACGCCGATTATGATGCGAAGTCGTTCGGAGCCGACACTCGAAAGCTGTGGCTGCAGGCCGAATGGGCGCTTTGACCGGAGTGGCGGCCCAACCCCCTATGCGAACTGCTCGGCGCTCTCGCCGCTGGCCACCGAGCGAAGGCCGTCCCGGTCCAGGACCTCGACGCGGTCCTGCGCCTGGAGACGGATGAGGCTGCGGCTCCTCAGGTGCGCGAGCATCCGGCTGACGGTCTCCTTGGTGAGGCCGAGATAGTCGGCGATATCGATCCGGGTCATCGGCAGGTCGAAGCTCGTCTCGCGCAACCCGCTGGCGCGCTCGGCACGCTCGAGCAGCGACAGGAAGAAGCTCGCCAGCCGCTCGGCGGCGGACTTGCGGCCGAGCAGCACCATTTGCCGCTGCGCCTCCGCGAGCTCGTGCGCGGCGAGGCGGTAGAGCTCTCGTTCGACTTGCGGATGGTCGCTGATGAAGCGGTCGAACGCCTCGCGCGAGAACCACCACAATTCCGTGTCTTCCAGCGCCTCGACGGTGAACGCATATTCCTCGTCGACGCTGACTCCGAGGAAGTCGCCGGGGAACATGAAGCCGGTGATCTGCCGCCGGCCATCGGCCAGAAGCGTGTAAAGCTTGAGCGCGCCGCGGGTGACCATGAAGACTCGCCTCGCCGGGTCTCCCTCGTGGAACACCGCCTGTTCCGATTGGAGCCGCTGCATCGTCCCGAGCGACCGCATGCCAGCGAGCGTCGGAGCGTCGAGACCGCGGCAAATCGTGATCGGACGGACCGGGCACGACGCGCACGGATGTCCGTCAGGCAGAATCGTCAGTTTTCCGGTCGGTACGTAGGGCAATTCAATGGTCCTGGCAGACGCTGTCGCCGGGCCGGCGACGAATGATCTGGCTCAACGGCTAAATAGACGATCCGCCCTAGCGTTCAATCTCCCGAAGGCGTGCGCGTAAGAGGATCGATGCCGGATTTGACCGTTCAACCCATTGGCGTGGACCGCCTGGCCCAGGTCTATCCGCTGATCCGTTCGGCCACCCGGGTCAGTTTCGAGCGATGGGAGGAATTCGGCCGCGAGCTTTTATGCTGCGGCGGCGGAGTGCTTGCCGTCACCGCCCCCGACCACTGCGTTCACGGAGTGGCCGCCTACCGGCCGAGCCGAAACCTGCGCCACGAACAGACGCTCGATGTCGAGGTGATCGTCGCCTTCGACCTTCGCGGCGATGACAGGGTACGAGCGGCGCTGTGCCGGGAACTCGAACGCATCGCGGCCGACTGCCGGTGCAGCGCGGTCAATTTCACGGTGGCGGCAAAGAGCGCGGAGCCCTCTTCGCGCGTCCGTTCCGGGCTCGAGCGGCTCGGCTTGAAGCTCGATACGGCGAGCTTTGTCCGCGAACTGCCGGGTGAACCAGACTAGAGCAGGAAATAGATCGCGAGAGCGACGCAGACGACCGTGACCACCAGCCAGATCACGGGCCAGCCTTCCCCCTGCTTCTCCTTAGCGGAGGTCGTCTCGATCGGCGCCTGTGACGATTCCCTGGTCGGATAGACGGTCTCGGTCCCGCTTTTCAGCGCCGGGTTGAGGGGGACGTCCTGCGGATCGTCCTTCCTGTTCTCGTTCATCGACTTCACTCCGCGACGCCGGCATGGCTTCACGTCCGAGAGTGCTCCCGGCAACCGGGAGCGGTCAAGCGCCAGTGCACCATCGCGAGAAGACACACGGTGCCCGGGTCGTCCGTGTCCCTAAGGCTCGAGGTCAATGTGGCCCAGTCCTCCTCGGCCGCGAAGCGATTGAAATCGGACATCGCCGTCCGGACATAGCCGGTCGGTGTCATTTCCTGCGCGGCAGCGGCGCGCACCACCTCCGCGGCCAATTCCGGATCGGAGCGCTGGAGCCACTCCTGAAAGCTCCCGGAGGAGTTCCGCGCCGCGGCGAGCATGTCGCCGAGCATCGGCATCAGGCCGAGCCTTCGATCAGGACGCCTTCGACGCGGTTGCGCGCGGCGAGCCGGGCGACGTAGCGGGCTGCCTCGATCGACCAGCTGCGCGCCTCGAGCATGTCGGCGATGCGCTCGCGCACCATTTCGAAGGTCATCGTGCGTCCCTCGACGCGGCGATGAAGCCGCAGGATGTGCCATCCGAACCGCGACCGTATCGGCTCTCGCGCGGTCGTCCCGTCGGCGAGGACTTCGAGCTCGGCCTGAACCTCCGGCACAAGCTCGCCGCGCCGAATCTGGCCGAGGGAGCCATCCTGCTGGGCCGATGCGCATCCGGAGTGCGCGCGCGCCGCGGCCCCGAAGGCCGCCGAATCATTGCCGATCTCGACGATGATCGCCCGCGCTCGCTCGAGCGCCGACGCCCACGCCGGCTCATCCGTACCCTCCGGCTCGATCAGGATGTGCGCGGCTTCGAACAGCTCCGGCGTGCGAAAGCGGTCCAGGTTCGAATCGTAGTAGCGGTGGCATTCCGCCTCGCCCGGTTCGGCCGGGCTGACCTCGTCTTCGAGAAGCGACCGAACGAGGGCATCTTCGTCGATCTCGGTCCGTCCCGCGTCGTCCGTCAGGGGTTCGGGAGCAAGCCCGATCCTCCGCGCCTCCTGGAGAAGCAGCTCGCGAATGGCCAGGGCGCGCGCGGCTTCGACCCAGGCCGTCTCGGCATCCGGCGCCGGGTGGTGCTGGATCTCCTGGGCGATCGCCTCCGGCGGGATCTCGACACCGTTCACCTTGACCTCGCCGAAGGTCGGCGGCGGCGGGAGCAGCGGTTCGGGCCCGCCGCCGCACCCGCCGGTCTCGCATGAGCTCATCATCGCCGGCGCCGGCCGCTGCGCCGGATCGGCGATGTTGATGACGTCGAGGCGACGGCTCATGCGCCCTCCTGTCCGCTTTCGGCGAGCTGCCGCAGGACCGTCGGGCCGCCGTAGCTCGGCGCGATGCCCGCCGGACCGTGGGTGGGGGAACGTTGTGCGTTCCTTGCCCGCTTGGTCCGGACGATCTGGAAGCCTGGACGAAGCAGGTACCAGACCGGCGCGCTCCAGATGTGGACCAGCCGGGTGAACGGGGTGATCAGGAAGAGCGTAAGGCCGAGGATGATGTGCAGCTTGTAAACGAGCGCGACGTCCGTGAGCCGCTGCGGGGCGGCGGGGTCGAGCGTGAGGATGCCGTTGGCCCACCCCATGAATTTCACCATCTCGCTCCCATCGAGATAGTGCAAGGTCCAGTAGGTCGTTGAGACGCCAAGGACCAGCTGGCACCAGATCAGGACCAACACGAGGATGTCACCGATCGACGAGCTCTTGCGGATCCTCGGGTCGAACAACCGCCGGTGGAGCAGCAGCGAGCAGCCGACGAAGGCAAGGACGCCCGCGATTCCGCCGACGACAAGCGCCGCCGTCTGCTTGAAGCTATGGCTGATCCCGAGCGCGTCGAACACGTTGATCGGCGTGAGCAGGCCAACGAAATGGCCGGCGAGCAGCACCAGCACGCCCATGTGGAACAGGTTCGAGCCCAGCACCATCTGGCGGCGACGAAGGAATTGGCTCGACTGCGAGCGCCAGCTGTACTGGTTGGCGTCGAAGCGCAGGATGCTTCCGACGACCAGCACGGTGACGGCGAGATAGGGATACCAGCCGAACGCGAGCTGGTTGATGAAACTGTTCATCGAGCGGCCTCCTGATTCACGCTTTGGTCCACCGGGCGGTTCGACGCCCTGATCTTGGCGACGACCCCGGTCGGACCGCCCATCTCGTGCGCGCCGCCCAGGTTGAAGGAGACCGGGGCCTCCTCCCATTCCGTGTCGATATCGGCGGCATCCTCGGCCGGCGTGTTCTGGTCGACCACCGCGCGCGCATCGGCATCGACCCGCGCTTTCGCGAGCGAGACCAGGCAGCGGAAGATCGCCGCGTAATTCGTCCCGCGCTTCTCCAGCCGCTCGGCGAGCGCGGCGAACACGTGCGCCGGCTGACCGAGCATCTCGCGCGCCTCGGCCGGCGGCAGGCAGGACGCATATTCGAGGAACACCGGCACGAAGTCCGGAAGCTCGCCGCCTTCGAGGAAGAAGCCGCCTTCCATATATTGCTGGCCAAGGTCGATCATCGCCTGGCCGCGTTCGCGGCTGTCGCCATGGACATGTTCGAACAGGTGCAGCGATAGCGACCGCGAACGGTCGAACAGCTCGCTGTAGGCAGCCTGCAGGTCGAGCAAATCCTGCTCGTCGAATTGGCGGAGCAAGGGCTCGAGGCGCGAATGTTCGGCGACGGTCAGCAGGCCGTCGCGAATGATCGCGCCGCGAACCTCGCCGACGTTCTCCTGGAGCTCGGCCGACGGATAGCCGAGCAAGGTGGCGAGGGCTCTTAGGGTCAGTTTCATGTCGGGATGTCCATTCGAGGTTCGCGTTGCGCCTTGTCGGAGCCGCCGCCGAACAGGTTGATCCTGGTCTTGCCGAGCGTGCTTTCGCGGAAGCCGAAGCCGGACGAACCGCGCAGGACGTAGGCGTCCTCGTCGAGCTCGCGCCGCGCGGTCGGGATGACGTAGCGGTCCTCGTAGGCAGCGAGCGCCATGATCCGGTACATTTCCTCGATGCGCGTGCGGGTCAGGCCCACCCGCTCGGGAATGGATTCGTCGATCCGCCCTTCGACGCTCTTGGCGCGCATGTAGGCTCGCATCGCCAGCATCCGCTCGAGCGCCGCGGCGATCGGCTCCTCGTCGCCGGCGGTCAGCAGGTTCGCGAGGTATCGCAGCGGGATGCGCAGCGAACGGACGTCCGGCATTCCGTCCTGGACCGACATCTTGCCGGCTTCTGCCGCCGACTGGATCGGCGACAATGGCGGCACGTACCAGACCATTGGAAGCGTCCGATATTCCGGGTGGAGTGGGAAGGCGATCTTCCACTCGACGGCCATCTTGTAGACGGGTGAGCGCATCGCCGCTTCCAGCCACTGGTCGGTAATCCCCTCGGCCCGCGCCGCCTCCTGCACCGCGACGTCATTCGGGTCGAGGAAGACGCCGAGTTGCGCCGGGTAGAGGTCCTTGGGATCCTCGACCGAGGCCGCGGCCTCGATCCTGTCGGCATCGTAGAGGACGACGCCGAGGTAGCGGATGCGCCCGACGCAGGTTTCGGAGCAGACGGTCGGCTGCCCGGTCTCGATCCGGGGATAGCAGAAGATGCATTTCTCCGACTTCCCGGTCGCCCAGTTGTAGTAGATTTTCTTGTATGGACAGCCCGACACGCACATGCGCCAGCCGCGGCATTTTTCCTGGTCGATCAGGACGATGCCGTCCTCCGCCCTTTTGTAGATCGCGCCCGACGGACAGGAGGCGAGGCAGGACGGGTTGAGGCAGTGCTCGCACAGCCTCGGCAGGTACATCATGAACGTCTTTTCGAACTGTCCGTAAATCTCCTTCTGGACGCCGTCGAAATTATAGTCGTGGCTGCGCTTCTCGAACTCGCCGCCGAGCATGTCCTCCCAGTTGCCGCTCCACTCGATCTTGTTGAGCTTCTCGCCGGTGACCAGCGAGCGCGGCCGGGCGGTCGGCTGAGCCTGCAGCTCGGGGGCGTTCTGCAGCCACTCATATTCGAACGTGTACGGTTCGTAGAAGTCGTCGATCTCGGGCAAATGCGGATTGGCGAAAATCTTCGACAGGATCCGCCACTTGGCCCCCTGCCGCGGCACGATCTTGCCGTTCTTCCTGCGGACCCAGCCGCCTTTCCAGCGGTCCTGGTTCTCCCAGTCCTTGGGATAACCGATGCCGGGCTTGGTCTCGACGTTGTTGAACCAGGCGTATTCCATGCCTTCGCGGTTGGTCCACACGTTCTTGCACGTGATCGAGCAGGTGTGGCAGCCGATGCACTTGTCGAGGTTCAGGACCATCGCGATCTGCGCCCGGACCTTCATCGCGCCACCTCCTTTCCGGCGGCTTTTCGGCTTTTGACGCCGGTCCCCCAGTCGGCCGTTCCACCCTCGACATTGGCGCTGTCGTCGGCCGCCTTGTCGAACCAGTTCACCTGGCTCATCTTCCTGACGATCGCGAACTCGTCGCGGTTGGCGCCGACGGTGCCGTAGTAATTGAAGCCGTAGGCGAGCTGGACGTAGCCGCCGATCATGTGCGTCGGCTTCATGTTGATGCGCGTGACGCTGTTGTGGATTCCGCCCCGCTGGCCGGTGATCTCGGATCCGACCGTGTTCACCAGCTTTTCCTGCGCGTGATACATGATCGCCGATCCCGGCATGATCCGCTGCGACACGATGGCGCGGGCGGTCAGCGCGCCATTGACGTTGAACACCTCGATCCAGTCGTTGTCGACGATTCCGGCGGCCTTGGCGTCGGCCTCGCTGATCCACACGGTCGGGCCGCCCCGATTGAGGCTCAGCATGATGAGGTTCTCGGTATAGGTCGAATGGATTCCCCATTTCTGGTGGGGCGTGAGGATGTTGAGCAGGATCTCGGTATGGCCGTTGGGTAGCTTGCCGAGCACCTGCCGCACAGTCTTGGTGTCGATCGGCGGGCGCCAGGTGACGAAAGGCTCCCCGAACGCGCGCATCCAGTGATGATCGAGGTAGAGCTGCTGCCGGCCGGTCAGCGTCCGCCACGGGATCAGCTCATGCACGTTGGTGTAGCCGGCGTTGTAGCAGACGTGCTCGCTCTCGAGTCCCGACCAGATCGGCGAGGAGATGATCTTGCGCGGCTGCGCGGCAACGTCGCGGAAGCGGATTTTCTCCTCCTCCTTGCCCTCCGCGAGATGGTCGTGATCGCGGCCGGTCGCCTTGCCGAGGGCCTGCCAGGCCTTCACCGCAACCTCGCCGTTGGTTTCGGGCGCCAGCATCAGGATCGTCTCGCACGCGTCGATGTCGGTATCGATCTTCGGGCGTCCGGCGGTCGGCCCGTCGAGCACCCAACCGTTGAGATCGCCGAGAAGCTCGATTTCGCGTTTGGTGTCCCAGTTGAGGCCCTTGGCGCCATTGCCCAGCTTCTCGAGCAGCGGCCCCATCGACGTGAAGCGTGCGTAGGTCTCGGGATAGTTGCGCTCGACCAGGGTGACGTTGGGCATGGTCTTGCCCGGGATCGGTTCGCACTCGCCCTTCAACCAGTCCCTGGGCTCGTAGGGCTGCGCGAGTTCGGCCGGCGTGTCGTGCAGGATCGGCGTCATCACCAGGTCGTGCTCGATCCCGAGCACCTCGGGCGCGACATCGGAGAACTTCTTCGCGATCACGCGGAAGATGTTCCAGTCGCTCTTGGTTTCCCAAGCCGGATCGACCGCCGCCTGCAGCGGGTGGATGAACGGGTGCATGTCCGACGTATTCAGGTCATGCTTCTCGTACCAGGTCGCGGTCGGCAGAACGACGTCCGAGTACATGCTGGTGGTCGACATGCGGAAGTCGATGTTGACCATCAGGTCGAGCTTTCCGACCGGCGCCGGGTCCCGCCACACGACATCCTTCGGCCGATCGAGCCCGGCCGCCTCCTCATCCGTTCCGATAACGCCGTGCATCGAGCCGACCAGGTGCTTGAGGAAATATTCGTGTCCCTTGCCGCTCGCGCCGAGCACGTTCGAGCGCCAGAAGAACATGTTGCGCGGCCAGTTCACCGGATTGTCGGGGTCGAGGCTCGCGGGCTTCAATTCGCCCGACTTGAATGCTTCGGCGATGGCCTGCGCCGGGTCGGCGCCGGATTTCTTGAGACGGTTGCCCCAGTCGATCGGATTGGCGTCGAACTGCGGCGCGGACGGAAGCCAGCCCATCCGCTCCGCCTTGGCATTGTAGTCGAGCATGCTGCCCGACCAGTCCCCTTCCGGAGCCACCGGAGACAGAATCTCCGACATCTTGAGCGTCTCGTAGCGCCACTGATCGGTGTGCGCGTAGAAGAAGCTGGTGCCGTTCATCTGGCGCGCGGGGCGCGACCAGTCGGAGGCGAACGCCAGCGGCAGCCAGCCCGTCTGCGGGCGAAGCTTCTCCTGTCCAACATAGTGCGACCAGCCGCCGCCCGACTGACCGATGCATCCGCACATGACGAGCAGCGCGATGATCCCGCGATAGCTCATGTCCATGTGATACCAGTGGTTGAGCCCGGCCCCCAGGATCACCATCGAGCGGCCCTTGGTGATTTCCGCGTTGGACGCGAACTCGCGCGCGACCTGGAT
>DASURT010000257.1:0-6932 GCA_036375515.1 Sphingomicrobium sp. | reverse complement strand
CTGCGCGGCCGCCTGGAGCGCGAACCATTTGTCGAGCACCAGCGGTTCGTCGCGGAACCGGTCGTAGAAGGCGTCGAGCGCGGCCTGGCGCTCGGGCGCGTCGAGCGACACCAGGACGCCGAGCGCGCCCTGGCGATCGGTCATGTTGCCGGCGCCGTCGAACTGCGCCTTCGCGAGCGAGGCGCCTTCCGGGCTGTTGCCGGCGGCGAGCAGCGCCAGCGCGACGGTGCGCAGCCGGCGGACGCCCTTGGCCGCGGGTGAGAGGTCCTCGCTCGCAGCTCCTTGGTAGTGATGGGCGCTGAGCAGTTCCTCGCGAAGCTCCGACCCGAGCGCCGCGCGCAACGCCTCGCGGGACGAGTGGATCGCGTCGGGATCGACGACCTCCATCCGGTCGGCAATCAGGCTCTCGCTCGGAAGCAGGATCGCTTCTGCCTTGAACGCCGAATCGAGCGAGTTCGATCGCAGGGTCGCCGCGACCGCCCGAACGACCGGCTCGATATCCACGGTCTCGCCCCGCGCTCCGGCCACGAGCGCGCGCATCATCAGCTCCTGCATCGCCTCGAAGCGGGCAAACGGATCGCTGTCGGTCTGGGCGAGCCGCTCGAGCTCATGGGGCTTGCGTTCGGTCTCGACGATGATCGGCGCGGAGAAGCCGCGGTTGATCGACAGCAGGGGCGGCTCGGCGACGTTCTCGAAGGGCACGCTCTGCCGCGGCTGGTCGAGGACGATGAGCCGCTCGGGGCAGATCTCGTGCCCGCTCGAATCGCCGATGATCGCGGTCTTCAGCGGAATCGGCATCGGCTGCTTGATCGGCTGCCCCGGCGTCGGATCGACATGCTGTTCAAGGTGGAGCGTCGCCGTCCTGGCGTCGGGATCGTGTTCGATCCGGGCCTTCACCTTCGGAGTGCCGGCCTGGCTGTACCAGACCTTGAAGGGCGTCAGGTCGGTGCCGCTCGCATCCTCCAGCGCCTTTACGAAATCGTCGCAGGTCGCGGCTTCGCCGTCGTGCCGCTCGAAATAGAGGTCGGTGCCGGCCCGGAACTTCTCCGGGCCCAGGACCGTCGCGAACATTCGGATGAGCTCGGCGCCCTTGTTGTAAACCGTCGCGGTGTAGAAATTCGAAATCTCGATATAGCTGTCGGGGCGGACCGGATGGGCAAGCGGCCCGGCGTCCTCGGGGAATTGCGCCGCGCGGAGCACTCGGACGTCCTCGATCCGCTTGACCGGCGCGCTCCCGATATCGGCCGAGAAGCTCTGGTCGCGAAAGACCGTGAAGCCCTCCTTCAGCGAGAGCTGGAACCAGTCGCGGCACGTCACCCGGTCGCCCGACCAGTTGTGGAAATATTCGTGAGCGACAACGCGGGCGATATTGTCGAAGTCGGCGTCGGTCGCCGTTTCCTGGTCGGCAAGGACGTAGGCCGAGTTGAAGATGTTGAGGCCCTTGTTCTCCATCGCGCCCATGTTGAAGTCGCTGACCGCGACGATGTTGAACAGGTCGAGGTCGTACTCCCGGCCATAGACCTTCTCGTCCCACGCCATCGCGGCCTTGAGGCTTTCCATCGCGTGCGCGGTTTTCGGAAGATCGCTTCCACGCACCCAGATGGCGAGATCGACCTTTCGGCCGGACATGGTCGTGAAGCGGTCGCGATTGGCCTCAAGGTCGCCGGCGACCAGCGCGAACAGATAGCAGGGCTTGGGAAAGGGATCTTCCCATTCGGCCCAGTGGCGGCCGTTCGCGGCCTTGCCCGACGCGACCGGGTTGCCGTTGGAGAGGAGCACGGGGAAGCGACCCGCATCGGCCTCCATCCGGACCTTGTACCTGCTCAGCACGTCCGGCCGGTCCGGGAAGAAGGTGATCCGCCGGAAACCTTCCGCCTCGCATTGGGTGCAGAGCATCCCGTTGGAGGCATAAAGGCCGATGAGCTTGCTGTTCGCGGCGGGATTGATCTCCGTCTCGATCCCGACCTCGTGGCTGTCACCGGAAAGGGGGATCAGCAGATCGCCGCCCTCAATCTCCCAGGTGTCGCACGCGGTACCGTCGATCCACACGCCAACCGGCTCGAGCTCGTCGCCGTTGAGCCGGAGGATCGCGCCCGGCGAGCCCTCCGGATTGCGCTCGACGACAAGTTTCGCCTGCACCCGCGTCTTCTCGATCCCGAGGGTGAACTTCAGGGCGATGTTGGGCACCAGCCAGTCGGGCGGGCGATAGTCCTCGCGACGAACCGCGACGTGGGTCGGCGAGAGGGGAGCTTCGACGATGGTCTCCGCGTCGGGGAGCGAGGTGGTGCGAATGTCGGCCATAAGCGCGCGGACTTAAGGTGCCGGCAAGGTTGGAGCAACCTCGGCTCGACTAGAAGGTTCATGCCTGCGCCGACTCCCGGAAAGGAGAATGGTCATGATCAAGCCAGCAACGGCCCTTCTGATCGCCGCCGAGGCCGCGCTTCTCGGCTCGTGCGCCAGCCAGCGGCCCAATGCGGCCGCCGCCCGGCCCACGGCTCACCAGTGCTTCCTCGCCAGCCAGGTGAACGGCTTCGGGAATGCCACCGACACCGCGGTCGACGTCTGGGTCGGCGCCGGCCGCTACTATCGCCTCGACCTCATCGGCCCATGCCACGACATCAACTGGTCGACCGGCCTCGTGCTCCGGACGACCGGCGGGAGCAGCTGGATCTGCGAGGGAGCCGATGCGGAGATCATCGTCCCGGGTCCGATCGGGGGCCGCTGCCTGGTGTCCGGAGTCCACCCGATCACCAAGGAGCAATGGAACGCGCGCCGCCCGTGACTGGAGGCGGTGACAGCGGCCGCGAACGGGCGTAGTTGCGAGCCGCGGCGTGAACCCAGGCGCCTGCCGATGCGTTCAGCCGCAATCTCGAGCAGGAGGAGTCCATGGCCGGCTTCGAAGACATCCGCGAGCATATGGAAGTGATCGGCGCGGACGGCGTGCATCTCGGCACCGTCGACCGGGTCGAAGGTAATCGGATCAAGCTGATCCGCGCCGACAGCGGCATCGGTCGCGAACATGAGCATCATTACGTCCCCAGGGGCCTCGTCGCCGAGGTCGAGGGCGACCGGGTGCGCCTCACCGCCCGCGGCGAGGTCGTCGCCGACCTCTTCGAGCAGGAAGAGAGCGGCGACCCGATCGGGTGATCCGATGCTCCGGGCCGGTCGCTTTTCGCGCCGGCCGGTGCCATGCAAGTTATTGCAAAACGGCGCTTTGTGGCTCACTTCGAATCCGTGAAGCACAAGGGGGACGTCGCGCCGAAAACGGCCGGGCCCTGGACCCGCCCGGAGGCCTATCTCGATTCGCTCATCCGGCGGAGGACGTCGCGGCGGCCGCGTTCGGTGGAGCCGCGGACCGAGCCGGAAGCGCCGCGCTTCGCGCTAAGCACCCTACCGTTTCTGGTCCTCCTCGCCGCGCTGCTCGTGATCGCGGTCGGGATCATCGTCGCCGCCTGGCCGGGAACCCAGCCGCAGCCGCAGCCGAGGTCCGCGGCCAAGGAACTCGGGACCGCGCCCAAAGGCTGGTTCCAGGAGGCACAGAAGGAGTTCCGCAACCGCGGATAGGTTCTCGGCGGCTCAATCAGCAGTGCCAGCCGCTCCCCGACCACCACATCCGGTCAGGCGCGCACCCCTGGTTTTGCTGCACCCAGCGCGGATAGGCCCGCCACGGCCGCTCGTGCCACCAGTCGTTCCACTTGTCCGGGTCGAAGCTGCGGTTGGCGTCATAGTCGCCGTAGTCGAGATAGCCGAGGTTCCCGCCGAGGACGACGCAATCCCGCCGGCGGTCGCCGTCGTGGCGGCCGCGGACATCGCAGCGGAAGTCGCCGCCGAGGGCCGAGCCCGGGGAGTTCACGAACACCGGACGGGACCGCTGCTCCGCCTGGGCCGGTGCGGCGGGGACGAGAACCGCGGCGAGCGAGGCCGCCGCTACGAGCAACACAGCTTTCATGGCGCTGCTCCCTTGTGAGGTGCCCAATCGGCACCCGTCTCGAAACGCCGAGGGAGGTCGGATGTTCATTGCAAGGCAACGTCGCCGGCGACAGAATGCGCGGATGTTCGCCGGCCTTGCCGTTACGCTCGCGGCGGCCGCAGCCCAGGCCGCGGCCAGCGCCTCGTCCGCGCCCGCTTCCGAGCCTCCGCCGAAGGCCGCCGCCGACGCCTGCTCTCCGGCCAGGCCCGAACCCAATTCCAACGAGATCGTCATCTGCGCACCCAAGCAGGAGGGCTATCGGATCGACCCCGACGTGATCGAGGCGCGGCGCGAGGTGCGGAACCGGCGGGCCGGGCGGCCGACCCCGCAAAGCAAGATGCCCGACACCAGCTGCGTCGTCGTCGGGCCCGCGGGCTGCATCGCCGCGCCGGCGATCAACCTGCTTGCGGCCGCAGTGACCGCGGCGGAGATGGCGGACAGGCTGGCGAAGGGCCAGGAGATCGGAAGCATGTTCCAGACGACGCCCGAGCCGACCGAATATGAGCTCTACCGGATGGCGAAGGCCCGCCGCGAGGCCGAGGAAGCGGAAAAGGCCGCGAAGGCGATAACCCGAAAGTAAGCTTGCGCGGCTAATCCTGCGCGGATGACGCCCGCGCCGATCGCGAGATACCTGAACCCGTGGGCTCTGAAGCGGGACCGGCGGAAGCGGCGGCTCGACGCCCTTCGCGAGCGCGACGGCGACAATTGCCGCCGATGCCGCCGCCCGATGCGCTTCGACCTGCCCGAGGGCCACGACGCCGCGCCCAGGATCGAACAGGTCCTGCCCGACATCGCCAGGCCCGCGCTCGACGATTTCTGCCTCTGCCACGTGCGCTGCAACGCCGAGGCCCGCGACAACACGATCGAGGTCCAGGAGCGGGTTCAGCTGCGCCAGGAGTCGGCGGCCACGAGCCGCAAGCGCCGCAAGCCCGCGCGTGTCGCCGCGTGACCCGAACCCGACGCGATTCGCAATGCTAATTCTGATCGGATGCTAACTCGTCGCTAACCAAAGGTGGGGTAGTTCGCGCGGGTGAGAAAACAGTGGAAGCCCAACAAGAAGACCGTCGACCTGCAGCCGCCGGCGCGTCCGTCGCGCATCCGCCGCGATCCGGTGCGCACGGCCGAGGCGCAGCAGCTGCTCCGCAATGCGTGGTGGGAATCGCGCGAGTGGGAGATCAGGCTCGCCCTCATCGGCATCCTTCTCTTCGCGCTGGCGATCAGCGCGGCGGTGATCGATATCGGGCACCTCCTGAGCCGCTAGGCGGCTGGCGGGGCGGACACCCGACCGCCCCGGCGCTGGTGGTCAGGCGACCACCGTCCGACTGGAGTTGACGCGGGTCATCAGCAGGCCGAGCACGGCGGCGGCGATGAGGAGCGCGGGGACGTCGCCGACGAGATGGCCCCGCATCATCGGCGTGCGGAAGGACTCCCAGGCCATCACCAGACCATGCGCCAGGCTCGACCAGACCACGAACCAGATGAGCGAAGCGTTGCCCGCCGGGTCGCGCGCTGCGCGGATCATGAAGATGCCGAGGGTGATGTAAACGGCGACGATCATCATGAAATAGTCGTTCGCAATCGGCGGCCCGTCGGCCCAGGCCCAGCCCGACGACCAGACGATCGACAGCGGATAGATGAGGCAGAATGCCGCGCCGAAGACGACGAGTGCCAGCGAAAGCAGGGGATTCCTGTTGGGCATTTGATGTCACCTTTTTGCAGATGAACGCAGGGCACCGGCGACTCACTCGGATCCGTGAGAACGCTTCGTTGCGACGCCTAAACGATCAGCGGCCGCGATGGCCAATCAATGCCGAAGCCCGGCCGATAAGCGCCGCTTATTGCGACGTTGAGTTCGCTGCGGTCGCCACGTTGGCTTGCGCGTCTTCCGAGGAAGCGGGCGCGCCTGGCGCGGCGGTGATCGATATCGGGCACCTCCTGGGTCGCTGAGTTCGGTCTCACGCGAAGGCGCGAAGGCGCGAAGGCGTGGAGAGAAGGTGGATTCCCGATCAAGTCGGGAATGACGGGAAAAGGAAACTCCGGCAAACTGCGACCGTGGGGCGCATCCTACCATTTCGCAGGCGCAGATGGACGAAGTCGCGCGACTATGGCGCGCCGGAGCCGAAGCCGCGCTTCTGGCCCGACAAGGACCGCGTGACCGTTCGCGGGCTGGTGCGCGAGACGCTGCACTGGCTGGTCGTGTTCCGGCCCTTCATCCTGCTCGCGATCCTGGCAGGCATCTTCCTGTCGCCTGTCGCCGACCCGGCGCTGGTCGAGCCGCCCGAATGGCTGGCGATGCAGCCCGAGCGCGTGTCGGAGCAGTTCAGCCGCTGCGGGCCGGGGCGCGGGCATGCTTGCGTGATCGACGGCGACACGTTCAAGCTCGGCGACCGCAAGGTCCGGATCATCGGCATCGACGCGCCCGAGACGCACCCGCCCCGCTGCGCCGAGGAGGCGCGACTCGGCGAGCAGGCGACCGCGAAGCTGCGGGAGCTGCTGAACCAGGGGGCGTTCGAGATGGTCGCGCCGGTCTATGGCACGACCGACCGCTACGGCCGCGACCTGCGCGCGGTGCGGCGAAAGCTGCCCGATGGAAGCATGCAATCGATCGCCGCCGACATGCGCGAGAGTGGTCTCGCACACCGGTATCTCGGCGGGTTCAAGATGGGGTGGTGCTGACTTCGAGCCGCCGAGCGCAAGGGAGGCTTTGCGGAGCAAAGGTGAGCTTGCGTCGAAGAGACGGCGAGAACCGGCCGGCGACCGCCGCAGGCGTGTCGTTCGACGTCACGGATTCATTCCGTGACGTTCCTTGTTTCACACGAAGGCACGAAGGCGCGAGCAGGACCGTCTGTGATACAAGGCTCGGATGTGGGGCTGCACCAAGACAGTTGTTCTGATGATTTGGGCTTTCATTGCTGGCATTGGATTCGTCTTGATCGGCTTGGTTCTACTCGGCCGATGGATT
>DASURT010000256.1:0-5177 GCA_036375515.1 Sphingomicrobium sp. | reverse complement strand
GCATTTCAACGAGCCGAACACGTCCCCCGTGAGACACTCGCTGTGCAGCCTTACCAGCGGCGGCTTGCCGCCGAATGCGCCGACCAGCAGCGCGACATGCTCCTGGCCGTCATCCGACGCGCGGAACGCGGCAATCTGGGTGTCCGGCATGTCGTCAAGCGGGAGCTTCGCACGGACGACGAGCTGGACGTCCGGGACGCGTTCCTCGCGATCGATTCCACTCAACGATACGACGGTGGCGCCGTCCATCGGCTCGACGATCCACAGCGCCGGAAGAAGCCCCGCCGAACGCGCCAGCACCAGCGCGGCCCGGGCGGCGGCCGGGCAATCGAGCGGGAGCGGATGGAGCGGCCCCAGCGGTCCCCTCTCGAAGTCCCGGCCGGGATCGGCAAGCTCGAGCGCCGCTTCCGAATCCAGCCAGTCCGACCGATCGATCAGCACCGGCTCCGCCGGATCGGCCGCATCGCGCAGGTTGGCAAGCGAGAGAGCGGCCGCGCGCTCGCCGCTGATCAGCAGGCGTGCGCTGCCCTTCGGGTCGAGCAGCTCGAGCAGCTCACGCGTCGCCGTTTCGACCGCGACGATGGCCACGGGTTCCGCGCCTTCGATTCGCACCGGCCGGCCGCCCCGGAGCGCGGCGATGGCTCGGCGGATCGCGGGCGATCCGCTCAAACCGCCACCTCGCAGATCAGCGGAACGTGGTCCGACGGCCGCTGCCAGCTGCGGCAAGGCTCGAGCACCGCATGCGAGACAATCTGGCCGCCAAGCTCGGGCGAGGCCCACATATGATCGAGCCGGCGCCCGCGATCGTTCTTCGTCCAGTCGGGCGAACGATAGCTCCACCAGGTGAAGCAGCGCTCGGGCGCGGGCACGAACCGCCGGCCGATGTCGATCCAGGCATGGGCCTGCTGAAGACGGCCGAGCGCGCCGACCTCGACCGGCGTGTGGCTGACCACGCTCAGCAGCGCCTTGTGGCTCCAGACGTCGCATTCGAGCGGCGCGACATTGAAGTCGCCGACGATGATCGTCGGCTCATCGAGGCTCTCCGACCAGCGGGTCATGCGTTCGATGAAGTCGAGCTTCTGGCCGAACTTCGGGTTCTGCCCTCGATCGGGAATGTCGCCGCCCGCGGGGACATAGACATTCTCGAGCCGGATTCCGCATTCGAGCCGAACGCCGACGTGACGGGCCTCGCCATTGTCCTGCCAATCGTGGCTTCCGGGCTCCCTCAGCGGCACCCGGCCCAGGATCGCGACCCCATGATGCATCCGCTGACCGTTGAGAGCGGAGTGAGCATAGCCCAGGCGTCGGAACAGGTCGGCGGGGAAGACGGCGTCGATCGCCTTGGTTTCCTGAAGGCACAGGATATCCGGTTGCTGTTCCGCGACGAGCCGTTCCACGAGCGCCGTTCGGGCCCGCACGGAATTGATGTTCCACGAGGCGATCTTCAGCCGCTTGCTCACCTGTCGTCGCTTAGCCCGTTCAGCCTGAGAATAAAAAGGCCCTCGCTCCGGGGGCGTGGAGCGAGGGCCGGCCAAGCGTTCGTCACGCATGGGATCCCGCGGGCCCGGGTAACAGGGGGAAACCCCAAGCCAATGCAGAATCGACATTTTCTGTACGAGGTCGCGGCTGTCGCCGCGATGAACAAGTCCTTAAGTGAAACGGAATTTAACGCCGCTTCTTCGGTTCGGCGAAGGTGAAGGCGCCGTCGGGCACGGCGATGTTATAGCGGACGTTGGACAGCTTGACGGTGGTCCGCTTGTTCTGCGCGTCGATCGCGGTCCAGCCGTAGAGCTGCAGGCCGCCGGGCGCCGACGGGCTCCGGAGGAATGCGAGCACGATGGAGCCATACTGGGCCGGGTCGCGCGCACGGATCAGCATGATCCGCGGATCCTTGTTCGGCACGACCTGTGCCCGGCCCTTGAGGTCCGGCGAGCTGGAAAGCAGCACTCCGAGCGGGGTCCGGTTGAGCGGCCAGCTCGACTTCTGGCCGACCTGATAGTCGATGAAGCTGAGCGTCTTGCCGTTGGCGACCAGCAGCAGGTCGCCGCTGCCATATTCGAACCGGACCCGGCCCGGGCGCTTGAGCTGCAGCTTGCCGGCCGCCGAGCGTCCCTTGGCATCGGTCTGGACGAAATTGGCGCTCATCGTCTGGACCGAGGAAATGTGCGCCTTGAGCTTCGCAAGGTCGGCGGATTCGGACGCTGCGGCGGGCGGCGCCAGTGCCACCATGGCCACCGGCACAAGTGCGCGCGCGAAATTGGTCGGTAAACGCATTTTTTTAAGCTCCTGGGGAAGTCTTGCGCGGGAAGCTGGCGGCCCGGCCTTGAATGCCCACTGAACCTCGGGGTTCCGTCCCGTTCAGGCTGTCACAGCTCAGATCGGGTGGCCGTCGGGGTCGATTAGCACTTCGCGGCGGCCGACGTGGTCCGGCTGTCCCACCAGCCCGTCCTTCTCCATCCGCTCGATCAGCCGCGCCGCGCTGTTGTAGCCGACGCGGAGCTGCCGCTGGAGGTAGGAGGTCGACGCCTTCTGGCTCTCGGCGACGATCTGGACCGCCTTGCGGTAGAGCTGGGTCTCGGCGTCGTCCTCGCCGGCCGGCTGGCCGTCGAACAGATAGCCGCCATCCTCGGGCTCCTCGGTGACGGCCTGGACATATTCGGGGACGCCTTGCTTGCGCCAGTGCTCGGCGACGGCGCGCACCTCCTCGTCGGAGACGAATGGCCCATGGACGCGGATGATCTGCTTGCCGCCCGGCATATAGAGCATGTCGCCCTTGCCGAGCAATTGTTCGGCGCCCTGCTCGCCGAGGATCGTCCGGCTGTCGATCTTGCTCGTCACCTGGAAGCTGATTCGCGTCGGCAGGTTCGCCTTGATGACCCCGGTGATGACGTCGACCGAGGGCCGCTGGGTCGCCATGATCAGGTGGATTCCGGCGGCGCGCGCCTTCTGCGCGAGGCGCTGGATCAGAAACTCGACCTCCTTCCCGGCGGTCATCATCAGGTCGGCGAGCTCGTCGACCACGACGACGATCTGCGGCAGCACCTCATATTCGAGCTGTTCGGTCTCATAGACCGGCTGACCGGTATCCGCGTCATAGCCCGTCTGGACCCGTCGCCCGAGCCGCGAGCCCTTGGCCTTCGCCTCGCGCACCTTGGCGTTGAAGCTCGGAAGCGCGCGCACGCCGAGGTTCGCCATCATTCGGTAGCGCTCCTCCATCTGCTCGACCGTCCATTTCAGCGCGCGGATCGCCTTGCCGGGCTCGGTCACCACCGGCGCCAGCAAATGCGGGATGTCGTCGTACATGCTGAGCTCGAGCATCTTGGGATCGATCAGGATGAGTTTGCACCGGTCGGGATCGTACCGGTACAGCAGCGACAGGATCATGCAGTTGAGGCCCACCGACTTGCCGGATCCGGTGGTCCCGGCGACCAGGATGTGCGGCATCGGCGCCAGGTCCGCGATGACCGGATCGCCCGAGATATTCTTCCCCAGGATGAGCGGCAGGGCCATGTTCTGGTCCTCGAACGCCTGGCTTCCGATCAGTTCGCTCAGCGACACGGCTTCGCGCCTCTGGTTGGGGAGCTCGATGCCGATGACGCTCCGGCCGGGGATCGTCGCCACTCGGGTGGACAGCGCCGACATGTTGCGGGCGATGTCGTCCGCGAGGGCGATGACGCGGCTGGCCTTGATTCCGCTGGCGGGCTCGAGCTCGTACATCGTCACGACCGGACCGGGGCGCACCTCGACGATATCGCCGCGGACGTTGAAGTCCTCGAGCACCGTTTCGAGCAGGCGCGCATTGCGCTCGAGCCCGGCGCGATCGATCTGCTGCCTCGCCTTCTCCGGCGGCCGCGCGAGCAGATCGAGCGTCGGAAGCTGATAACTGTCGCCGAGCGCAAGCGCGGGTTGGGCCGCGCCCCGGCGCACCTGGCCGCGTCCCGCCGGAGCGACGGGCCTGGCCGGCTCCGCGACGGCGACGGTCGGACGCGACCTCGGCGGAGCGGCCGGAAGCGCACGGTCCTCCCGAAGCTCGGTCGAGCGCGGGGCCGCACGGCCCTGGCGCGCGCGTCGGCGTAAAAGGCCGGACACCCAACCTTTCTCGTCGGGCGCGAGGCCTAGCGCGAGATAGCCGAGCGCCAGACCGCCAAGCGCGAACAGCAGGAGGACCGTGAGCCGGGCGGGGCCGGCAACCGACGGGTTGCGAATCAGCGCGGTTGCGGAATCGACACCGTAAGCCGCGGCAAGTCCGATCGCGCCGCCCCAGCCGGCGGGAAGACCCGACACGGCCGAGCCGCTCATGAGGCTAAGGGCGACTCCGATAAGGATGGCTCCGACCGCCGCGAGCAGGAGCGCCCGGCCGACTCGGCCGGCGGGCCGCAGGCGCATCATCCGGATTCCGGCAAGCGCGACCACCGGCACAATCAGGATCGAACCGAGGCCGAACAGGAGGAGAAGCGCGTCGCTGACATAGGCGCCGGGGCTTCCCAGCCAATTGGCCGGCGCACCTCCGGCCGCGGTGCTGAGCGAAGCGTCGGTCGGGCTGTGCGTCGCCAGCGCGACCGCGCCCGCGAGCGCCAGCGCGAACAGGATCGCGCCCCAGGTCCGGATCGCCAGGCGGCGCACGGATTCGCGCAGCGCGTCGCGCCAGTCGGGCGCGAGGTCACGCTTCGGAGCGCGCGCTGCCACGGTCGCCATGTCCACCCCCGGGGTTAGTCCGGACGGTAGAATCCTCCACGCGGACTCGCCGGTCAAGCGAACTTCTTGGCCTTGCCGCGTCAGGGGACTAGGGCACGGGCATGGATCGCGCGGACGTCATTATCCTGGGCGGCGGCATGATCGGCCTCGCGCTCGCCTCGGCGCTCGACCGCAGTGGCGTCTCGGCGATCGTGGTCGACCCCGCCGATCCGGCCCCCAGGACGACCTCGGCGTTCGACGGACGAACGAGCGCGGTCTCGTCGAGCTCGATGCGAATGCTGAGGACGATCGGGATTCTCGATCATATCCCGGAGCCGGGATGCCCGATTCGCCGGATCACCGTCGCGGACGGGCTCGAGCCCGGCGGCCTCCACTTCGACCCTGACGACGATGAACCGCTTGGCTGGATGCACGAGAATCGCAACCTCAGGGCCGCGCTTCAGGCGCGCGCCGAGGCCGGGCCCAACATCTGGCTCTTGTGG
>DASURT010000255.1:0-5884 GCA_036375515.1 Sphingomicrobium sp. | reverse complement strand
ACTGGGTCCCGGCCTCCGCCGGGACCCTAGACCGCGTTCAACGCGTTCGCGAAATCCGCGATCAAATCGTCCGGGTCCTCGCAGCCGATCGAAATGCGCAGCAGGTTGGGCGTGATGTCGAGCTGCTTCTTGCGCTCCTCGGGGACCGACAAATGGGTCATCGCCGCGGGCGCGCTTGCGAGCGTTTCGGTCCCGCCCAGGCTTACGGCCAGATTGGCGATGACCAGGTTATCGAGGAAAGCGAACGCCTCCGTCTCGCCGCCCTTCAGGTAAAGCGAGAAGGTCGATCCAGCGCCGGAACAGTGGCGCTCGAAGATGTCCGCCTGGCGCGACCCTTCCGCGAGGAAGCCCAGATAGCCGATCTTCTCGACCTTCGGATGGCTCTTCAGGAAATCGCAGACCTTGGCCGCATTCTCGCCGGCGCGGGTCATCCGCAGCTCGAGCGTCTCGAGGCTCCGAAGAAGCATCCATGCAGTGTTCGGGTCGCAGATCGTGCCGATTGTGTTTCGGATCATTCGGATCCGGTCGATCAGCGCCTTCTTGCCGACGAGCGCTCCGGCGACGAGGTCACTGTGCCCGCCGACATATTTGGTGAGGCTGTAGATCGAGAGATCGGCGCCCTGGGCGAGCGGCTTCGCCCACAGCGGGCCGAGGAAGGTGTTGTCGATCGCGATCGGCGGACGTTCGGCTTCCGGGAAAGCCGCGTTCCGCGCGGCGGTCACCGCCTCGACGTCGACGAGCATGTTGGTCGGGTTCGCCGGGCTTTCGAGATAGATCAGCGAAACCCGGCCCTTTTCCTTGCCCTTGGCGATCGCGGCGTCGATCTCCTCGCGGCTCGCGCCGGCGGGGAAGTCGACCCAGGCGACCCCGAACTGACCGAGGACCTTGGCGATCAGCGTCTCGGTCGCGGCATAGAGCGGGCCGGAATGGACCACGCAGTCGCCCGGCCGCACGAAGGTCAGCAGGAGCGTCGCGATCGCCGCCATTCCGCTCGAGAAAGCGAGCGCGTCGTCCGCGTCTTCCCAGACCGCCAGCCGGTCCTCCAATATCTCCTGGTTGGGGCCGTTGAAACGCGAGTAGATCAGCCCCTCGGCACCGCCGGGACGCTTGCCGGTCACGCCCTCGAAGAAGCGCTTTCCGGCAGCCGCATTCTCGAACACGAAGGTCGACGTCAGAAAGATCGGCGGCTTCAGCGAGCCTTCGCTGAGCTCCGGGTCGAAGCCGTAGCCCAGCATCAACGTCTGGGGCTTGAGCTTGTGATTGCCGACTTGGGTTGGCGACGGGCGCGGCGGCCGATGGTGCAGCGGCGATCCGCTGGATTCGTCTTCGGTGGGCAAGAACTCTCTCCTGGCGAAGCACCCCTAGTCCCAGCCCGGCCACGCGGCTAGGCCGCACGCCGCTGGCCGTCAACCGGGAAGGGCAATCGCGCTCAGCTGCCGACCGTAATCCTGCTCGTGTCGATGGGTCGACCGGCGATAGCTGTAGAAGCGATCGGGATCGCCATAGGTGTCGAGGTTCAATGCCTCGATCTCGCCGATGCCGGCGAGGATGAGGCGGTGCACCACATAGGCTTCAAGGTCGAAGTGGGGCTTGCCGGCCGCGCCCTCGATGAAGAAGCGGGCATTGTCGGCATCCGCTTCACGGAAGCGGGCGCGAAAGCCTTCATCCACCTCATAGGACGGCGGGCCGATGCATGGACCCACCGCCGCATGGATATTCTCGCGCCGAGAGCCCAGCCGCTCCATCGCTTCGATGGTGGCGTCGGTCACGCCGGCCAGCGCCCCCCGCCAGCCCGCATGGGCCGCCCCGACCACGACTCCATGGTGATCGGCGAACAACACCGGCGCGCAGTCCGCGGTCAGGATCCCGAGCAGCAGGTTCGGCGTGTCGGTGACCATCGCATCGGCGTTCGGCCGCTCGGCCTGGGGCCAGGGCCGCTGGGCATGGACGGCTTGCGCGGAATGGACCTGGTGCACCGTCGCCAGGCGCGCCTCGGGCAGGATTGCGGCAACGGCGAGACGCCGGTTGCCCTCGATCGCCTCGGGGTCGTCGTTGCCTCCGAAACCGACGTTCAGCCCGGCAAGCTCGCCGACCGACATCCCGCCGCGACGGCCGAGGAAGCCGTGCGGCGTGTCGCCGAGCGAGACGGCGCGGATGACTTCGACGCTCATGGCTTCCCTGGGCTCACAGCCGCCTCATCATGATGATGTCTTCGTCCGCGTGACTGCCAACCATGAAGTCGTAGCGGCCCACGGCCCCGAATCCATAGCGCTCGTAGAATCGCCGCGCGCGATGGTTGTCGACAAAGACCGTGAGATAAAGCTCCTCGGCGCCTCGGCCGCGGGCTTCCTCGATCGCCCATTCCATCAGTGCCGCCGCGATCCCGCCGCCGTGATGGTCCTTGAGGACATAGAGCTGGTCCAGGAGCAGCGCGGGACCCTTGGGCTCAACCGGCAGCTTGAGCGGCCCGAGCTTCACATATCCAACGGCCGCGTCGTCCACTTCCGCGATCCGGACGGCGAAAGCGGGATCGGCCAGCTGTTCCTCCCAGTCGTCGACGCCGAAGCCGGAGAGAAAGGCGTCGAGGTCCTCGCGCCGGTACAGCTGGCCGAAGGTATCGCAAAAGACGGTGTCGAAAATCCGGTCGAGCGTGCCGGCGTCATCGACGCGCCCATCGCGGCAGACCATCATCAAGCGAACCCAGCCGGCGCCGGCCAGCCGCGCGAGTGGATGGCGATCACCTTGAACAGATCGCCCATCCCATCCCTCGACGTCAGCCGTTCCAGAGCCGATGCGATCTCGTCCAAGCGGTCGGGATTGGATTTGGCGAGAGCCTCGGCGCGCGCTTCGATCCCGAGCCGCTTCAGCCAGTCGCCCTGGCTCACGACCTTCGTCACCGCAGCGTCTGCGCTGGCGGCCGCGCGGGCTACCGCCTCGAAGTCGACGTGGGCGGTCAGGTCCTGCTCGCCCGGATCGGCGAGCACCGGTGCAAACCGATGGCCGCGCACGGCCTGCAGGGTATCGCCCGGCGCGCCGTGAAGATGCCCATAGTCGATGACGAGCGCCACTCCGCCGTTCAATGCCAGCCTCGAGGCAATCGCGGCAATCGCCTCGGCGCGCGCCGGGGAGCTTTCGACCACATCGCCGTCGCGGTCGAAGGCCAGGCCGGCGGCGGCGACAACGACCCGCCGCTCGGTCCCCTCGACATGCTGCCGGACCGGCAGGGCGTCGAGGAATTCGTTGGCGACGAGCAGGAACGGCCGCTCGGGCAGCTCTTCGAAGGATTCGTGCCAGTGCGCGTCCGGCACCGGGGACCGCTGAGCCTCGCGAAGGACCGGGCTCGTCTCGACGAAATGGGCTTCACCGGTAAACCCGGCGCCCCCAAGCACGCGCAAAGCGTCGCTCGCCAGCGTTCCACGTCCAGGCCCGAGTTCGACGTAGGTCGCGTCGCCAGGCGCGCCCGCGCGCTTCCAGCAATCGGCCAGCGCCGCGCCGACGATCTCCCCGAACATTTGGCTGATCTCGGGCGCCGTGGTGAAGTCGCCGCGCGCGCCCAGCGGATCGCGGGTTGCGTAATAATAAGCGTTGCAGGCCTCCATGAACGCTTCGACCGTAATCGACCCCTCGGCGGCAATGCGTTCGCGAAGCGCCCGCTCCAGCGGGGTCACGCCCACCCTCCCGCTCGCGGGAGGACCATCTACGCAACGCTGTCGGAACCGGCCGCCGGCTCCACGCGAACTCGCCGCCGCCTGGCGGTCAGCATCAGCCACAGCCCCCCGAGGATCATCGGCAGGGACAGCCACTGGCCCATGTGCAGCCCCGTCGACTGGGCGAAGGCGACGAGCTGCTGGTCCGGCTCGCGGATAAACTCGACCCCGAAACGGAAGCAGCCGTAGAAGAACAGGAAGGCACCGACGAGCTTGCCGGGTTCGTACCGCGCCTGAGACCTCCAGAACATCCAGGCGAGGATCGCGAACAGGACGATCCCTTCGAGGAACGCCTCGTAAAGCTGGCTCGGGTGCCGCGGCGGCCCGAGGATCAGGCCGAAGGGTGTGACTTCCTGGAACCGGACCGCCCAAGGCACCGTCGTCACCGCGCCCCACAATTCCTGGTTCACGAAATTGGCGAGGCGGCCGAAGAACAGCCCGAACGGGACACAGCAGGCGACATAATCGTGGATCCTCAGCCACGACAATTTCTCCTTGCGCGCGAGATAGAAGATTCCGAGCGACGTGCCGATGACCCCGCCGTGGAAGGACATTCCCCCATCCCACAGCTTCAGGATCTCGATCGGGTGCCTGAGATACTCGCCGAGATTGTAGAACAGCACATAGCCGAGCCGCCCGCCGAGGATGATCCCGAGCGCGGCATAGAAGACCAGGTCGTCGGCATGGCGGCGGGCCATGGGGGAACCGGGCTGCCGCGTGAGCTTCAACAGATACCAATAGCCGATGAAAATTCCGGCAAGGTAGGCAAGGCTGTACCACCGGAGGTCGAACGGACCGAGGTGAAGCGCCACCGGCGAGAGGCCGAGGTCCGGAAAGGCGACGAAACGGGAGGTGGTTTGCAAGGACTTCCCCCTGAACGGACCACGCCTCATAAGGCGAGGAGCCGCAAAGGCAAAGGAGGGTATGTGGCGACCGAGCTAGACCGCCAGTATGATGAGATCCTGGCCGAGATCACGGGGCCCGGCGGGCGGCTCGTCATCGGGCTCGACGAGCAGCAACGCCCGATCGTCACCAACTTCCCGGCGACGCTTCCAGAATTCTTTCATACCTTCTGCGCGCTTAATGCCGATGCCGAGGCGGTGGTCGCCGGCGACGAGCGACTGACGTTCGGCGACCTCGACCGGATTTCCGAGCGCCTGGCGCACAGCCTGGTCGGGAGGGGAATCGCGAAAGGCGACCGCGTCGCAATCGCGATGCGCAACTGCCCGTCGTGGGTCGTGACCTACATGGCGGTCCTCAAGGCGGGCGGGATCGTCACGCTGATCAACGGCTGGTGGGAGCATGAAGAGCTCGCCCACGCGCTGAAGCTGACCGAGCCGAAGCTGGTGATCTCCGACGCTGCGCGGGCCAAGAGGATCGCCGCGTCGTGCGTGGCGTGCGATGTCGTCACCCTCCCCATCGAGCAGCCCGTCGAAGCGGCGCTGGCCGAGCTGATGCACGGCGCCGACGAGAGCAACAGCCTTCCGGAGATCGGCCCCGAGGACGATGCGACGATCCTGTTCACCTCGGGCTCGACCGGCGATGCGAAAGGCGCGCTGTCGACCCATCGGGCAGTCACGACCGCGACTTATGCCTATGCGACCGGGCTGATGGTCCTGCTCGGAGTCCTGACGCGCGAGGGCCGCGCGCCGGCCACCCCGCCCCGGACCCTCCTCAGCGTGCCCCTGTTCCATGTGACCGGCGAAGTGCCGGTGATGCTCAACAGCTTCGTCGTCAGCCGCTGCATGGTGGTGATGCCGAAGTGGGACGCGACCGAGGCGCTGCGCCTGATCGAGAAGGAGAGGATCACCTACTTCGTTGGCGTGCCCACGATGAGCCTCGAGCTCATGAACCACCCCGACCGCGACAAGTTCGACCTGTCGTCGATGAAGGACATCACGGCCGGTGGGGCACCGCGGCCGATCAGCCACGTCGAGCGCCTCAAGGCCGAATTCCCGAATGCCCAGCCCGCGCTCGGCTACGGGTTGACGGAATCCAACGCCACGGGCTGCACGAACTTCTGGAGCAATTACGCGGCCAAGCCGGCGTCCACCGGGCGCCCGCAGTCGCCGCTCGTCGAGGTCGCGATCCTCGGCCCCGGCGACACGCCCCTGCCTTCGGGCGAGGCCGGGGAGATCGCCATCCGGACGGCCGCGAACATCAAATCCTATTGGCGC
>DASURT010000254.1:0-3218 GCA_036375515.1 Sphingomicrobium sp. | reverse complement strand
CCAAGCTCCTCGGCTTCGGCCCAGGTGGAAACGAAAAAGTCGCGGCAGCCCGCCGCGATCAGCGCCTCCGTCGTCTCGCGCGCGCCGAGGCCATAACCGTCCGCCTTGACCGCCGCGCCGGCGGGCACTCCGGCTCGCTCCTGCAGCCAGCGCCAGTTGGACTGGATCGCGGACGAGTCGACGGTCAGGCGGAGCGGCCGGTGCATCGGCGCGCGTTAGCCGCTTCGCGAGCGTGAAGACTAGCCCTGCTCTGCCCGATGCGCCTCGGCAAGCTCGCCGAGCGAGGTGAAGCGGAAGTCGTAATGCGGCATCGGATCGGGCAGCTTCGTCGCGCCGGAGCCCAGCTTGTCGTGCCTCCGGTCGATCCACGCCGAAGCAATGCCCATGCGGTTCGCGGGGACGTGATCGTGGAACAAGCTTTGCGCGACGTGCAGCAGGTCGTCCTTGCCGATCCCTTCGACCGCAAGACGCTTCAGCAGATATTCGAAGTTGCGAAGATCGGGTTTGTACGAGCCGATCTCCTCGGCAGTGAAGACATGGTCGAACTCGATCCCCAGCCGTCGGTTGCTGCCCGCGAAGCTCGCCCGGTCGACATTCGACAGGATGATCAGCTTGAAGTGGCCCTTAAGGTAGGTCAGCGCCTCGGCCGAGTCCGGAAACGCCGGCCAGTTGCCGACCGATGCGCCGAGAGCGGTGGCCTCGGCTTCGTCCCTGTCGACCCCGAAATCATCGCAGAGCCTCTCATGGACTTTCTCGAGCAGCCCCGAATAGCGGAGACCCGGAAAGGTCTCTTCGAGATCGTGCTCGATCGGGCCATAGGCTTCGAGCAGTTCCTCCGGATCCTTGCCACTCCGCTCGCCGAGCGGCCGAAGCGCCTCGCTGATCCCGGCTTCCCAGTCGATCAGCGTTCCGTAGCAATCGAAGCTCAGCGCCTTGAAATCAGACAAGTGCATAAGAAAAGCCCCGCGCGTCCAGGCAGGGGAGCCGCCTAGAGACGCGCGGGGCAGTGAGCAAGCGCCGGCCTAGCGCGACGCTGCGATCCTGATGTCACCGCCGCGATCGGAAGCGAGAAGCTGGTCGCGGTCCGAATGGGCGCGAGCCAGAACCTGGTCGCGGCAGGCGCGAACGTCGTTCTTGCCTTCGAGGTCGAAGTCCGATGCCATTCCACAAACCTCGCGCGCGGCCTGGGTCAGGCGCTGGTCGAGCTGGCGCTTGCCGGCATCTGACGAAAGGTCGAGGTCGGCGGTGTGGACGATGCTGACATTCACTTCGGGGGCTGCCGGCTGCGCCATGGTCGGCGCTCCCTTGATGAGCCCGGCGGTGATCGCGAACGACGTCAGGATGATTTTGGTGGAGGTCATGGGTCGTACTCCCTGTTTGAGTGCGACCCTCCAATTAGTCCCATTTCGCAACTTACGTGAGCAACGATGTCGTGCTATCATTCTGCAAATCTGCAGAACGAGGCGCTGGTGCTCGACTGGAACGACCTTCGCTACTTCCTCGCCGTTGCCCGTGAAGGAAGCACGCTCGCCGCCGGCCGGGCGCTGAGGGTCAGCCAGACCACGGTGGCGCGCCGGATCAGCGCGCTGGAACGCGCACTTGGCTTCCCCGTCTTCGACAAGCGCCAGGCGGGATATGCGCTGACGCCCGCCGGTGAGGAGCTGTTGTCCCGCGCGGAGCAGGTCGAGAAGGCCGCGACCGGCTTCGTGGAGGCGGCGTCGGGACACTCGCGCGAGGTCAGCGGCAGGGTTTGCCTCACCACGCATGAGATGATTGCCGTGACCTTGCTCGTGCCGATCTTGCGCGAGCTTCACGATCTCCATCCCGAAATCGTCATCGATATCGATACGAGGGAGCAGTTGCTCGACCTCGGCGCGGGCGAAGCCGACATCGCGACGCGCAGCACGACGGCTACGGAACAACCTGCGGGTGTGGTCGGGCGCCGCATCTGCCTCGACGATTGGACCCTATATTGCAGCCGCGACTATGCGGAGAAGCACGGGCTTCCCCAAAGCAAGGAAGACCTGAAGGCGCATTCGCTCATCGGAGGCGGCGGTCCCGCGCTTTGGCGCCAGTACCTGGCCTGGGTGCGCGAGCTCGGCCTCGAGGACAAGGTCGCTCTCCATTACCCATCGCCGAACGGGCTGCTCGCGGGCGTTCGCTCCGGCTTCGGGATTGCGGTGCTGCCGTGCATCGTCGCCGACGGCGACCCGGAGCTATTGCGGTGTTTTCCGCCGCGTGAAGGGCATGGCCGCTATTTGTGGCTCCTCACCCACGATCGGGTGCGCCACACGCCTCGCGTGCGGACCGTCATCGACTTTCTCTACGACCGGCTGAGCCGGCACGTCCGCCAGCTCGAAGCCAAGCGCGAAGCCGCCTAGCGGACCGGACCGCCTCGCCATTCCGGCGTCGGCCGGTCACCGATGGCGACCTCCACCGCGGCCCTGGCCAGCAACCGCGTCGAATCGAGGATCGGCAGCGGCGAAACGTCGGCGGTGATCAGCAGCGGGATCTCGGTGCAGACCAATGCGACCGCGTCGCAGCCTTGCTCGGCGAGCTTGCCGATGATCCGGCAGTACGAGGCGCGCGACTCTTCGGTGAACTGGCCGAGGCACAACTCGCCGAAGATGACATCGTTGACGAAGATCCGGTCTTCCTCCGACGGCACCGCCCATTCGAGGCCACGCCGGCCCAGCGCGCCAGGATAGACCGGACCGGTCATCGTATATTTGGTGCCGAGGATTCCAATCCTGCGCCGGCAGTCGCGAAGGGCCTGCTCGGCGACGACCTCGCCGATGTGGAGTCCCGGAAGCGGAAACGCCTCGCCCTCGCTCTCCAGCGCGATATGCGCCGTGTTGTCGGGGCAGACGAAGAAATCCGCTCCCGCCGCCGCCAGTTTCGCGGCGTCGGCCATGAAGAATCGGCGCAGTTCCCGATTGTCGCCGCGCTCCCACGCATCGAGCACCCGCGCCATCGGGCTGCACGTCATGGTGATTTCCGGGTGCATGTGCGCCCCGAGCCGCGCCACGCCTTCGAGGCACGCGGTCCGGAAGCACAGGGTCGCGCCTTCGAAGCTGTGCGCGAGGATGCCGATGTGTTTCATCGACGCCGATTCACTCGACCGTAACGCTCTTCGCCAGGTTGCGCGGCTGGTCGAGGTCCGTCCCTTTGAGTACGGCGGTATGATAGGCGAGGAGCTGCACCGGCACGGCATAGAC
>DASURT010000253.1:0-3860 GCA_036375515.1 Sphingomicrobium sp. | reverse complement strand
TGAATTCCCTTTCCCATAAGACGTTGGGGAGAGTGGAAGTGGGAGCCATTAGTCAGAAAAGCGCGGAATTCCTGATCCGCAGCCGGCTCGCGGACGCCGAGCGCGGCAATGTCGATGCGCTGTTCGAACTTGGGGTGACCTATTCGACCGGCCGCGGAGGAATCCCGGTCGACCTCGTCGAAGCGCACAAATGGTTCAACCTGGCCGCGCTCTCCGGCTCGAGCCGAGGGCAGGAATGCCGTGCCGAGATCGCGCTGGAGATGAGCGCGCGCGAGATCGCCGAGGCGCAGCGCCAGGCGAGGGCGTGGCTCGGCGCCTGCGGCCACCACCGCAACGCCGCCTGATTTACTGAACCCGCACCGTCACCGCGCGCCCGGCGCCGGGCCGCTCCTTGCCGAGGCTGGTGACGCTCAATTGCGCCGCGGGCACCCCCATCAGAACGAGATACTGCCGGACCTCTTCCGCACGCCGGGCGCCGATCGCAAGCGCATGATCGCGCGTATCGTTCGAATCGGCATGGCCCTCGATCCGGACCGCGACTTCGGGGTGCTGGCGCAGCCACATCGCCTGGGCGGCGAGCGTGGCCTTCGCCGGAGCTCCGAGCAGCGCGCTGTTGATTCCGAAATAGACGGTGTCGGTTCCGGACCGGGCGAGGAAGTCTGCGCGCAGCGCGTCGATTCCCTGGAGAACGGGCTGCGCGGGCTGGCGGCCCAGCGGAATGATGACCGGCAAGCGCCGCTGCGCCGGCGCCGCGCCGGACAGCGACGCCGCGGCGATGGCGGCAAGGATCATCAGGCGCCGCATCAGTCGCGCGCTCCCGACCAGTCGGGGTCCGACCCGTCCTGCGGCACCTGGACCTTCCGGGGCTCGCCGCCGGAGAGGGCGATTCGATAGATGCCGCTGCGCTGGAAGGCGTCGGTTCGCTGGAAGATCAGCTCGCGGCTGCTCGCCGCCCAGTTCGGCCCCTCGTCGCGCGGGCCGGTCGTCAGGATGCGCTGGCCGCTTCCGTCGGCGTTCATCACGCCGATCCTCAGACCATCCGAACCGCGACGGGTGAAGGCGATTCTCTCCCCGTCCGGGCTCCAGGCGGGCGAGGCGTACCAGCCGCCGCCGAAGCTGATCCGGCGCTGGTCCGATCCATCGGCGTTCATGACGTAAAGCTGCTGCGACCCTGAACGGTCGCTTTCGAACAGGATCTTGGCGCCGTCGGGCGAGAAGCTCGGGTCGGTGTCGATTCCCGGCGAGGTCGTCAGCCGCCGCGGGATCCCTCCGTTCGCGCTCACGATGTAGATGTCGGCGTTGCCGCCCGTCATCATCGAAAAGGCGATCCGGGCGCCGTCCGGCGAGTAGCGCGGGGCGAAGCTCATCGCCTCGCCGGGAATCAGCGGCCGCTGATCGCCCGAAGCAACGTCGGCGATCCGGACGTTGGGCCGTCCGCCGATATAGCTCACATAGGCGAGGCGATCGCCCTTGGGCGAAAGCCGCGGGGTCATCGCCATCGCTCCGCCAGGCGTCACATAATCGTGGTTGCGCCCGTCGCTGTCCATCACCGCGATCCGGGTGACTTCGCCCGTTCCGGCGCCGGTCTTCGCGACATAGGCGATGCGGGTGTCGAACGTGCCCGGCGACCCCGTCAGGCTCTCATAGGCGAGGCCGGAGCATTTGTGCGCCGCGCGGCGCCAGTCGTCGGCGGCGGCGACGAAGCCGATGCGGCCGAGCTCGCGCCCCTTGTCGACGTCATAGACGTAGCAGCCGACGGCGAGCCGCCCGTCGGAGCGCGCCCGGACGAATCCGGTCAGGAGAGCCTTGGCGCCCTTGGACCGCCAGCGCGAGAACGTCGGAGCGGTCACTTCGGGGTAGGAATAATAGTCCTTCTGGTCGGGCGGGATCGCCATCATCTCGCCGGTCGAGCGCAGGTCCTGCGCGATCAGCTGCGACGCCTGCCAGGCGACGTTGAGAGTGCTCCCCGCGCCGGTCGACGCATCGTCGGGGGTGGTGAGCGGCGGGACCGCGATCACCGGCATCGGCTGCTGCGCGCCCGCGGCCATCGGAACCAGCAAGGCGGCCGCGAGGAAAAGGCGGGACGCGAGATTCATGACGCCGGTTTGGTGATCCTTTCGAACTTCTCGACCCAGTCGCGCGGCTGGCGTTGCGGTTTGCCCTCACCATCCAGGAAGGCCGCCGTCACCCACGCATCGGTGAGTTGTTCTTCTCCCCGTATGACTCGTTGATGAATCCTGACCGAGGCGGCGCGCACCTCTTCGACCCGGCTTAGGACGAGGAGGTCGTCGCCCAGCCGCCCCGGCTTTCGATAGTGGATGTCGACCTCGACCACCGCATAGGCGCTTCCGCTTCGCTTGAGCTCGGCCGCCTGGTCGACGCCGACGGCGCGAAGGAAATCCGAGCGCGCCCGCTCCATGAATTTGAGGTAATTGGCGTAATAGACGATGCCGTAGGCGTCGGTGTCCTCGAAATAGACGCTGAGCGCGAAGCGGTGCTCGGAACCGACGAAACCGCCGCGATAGGGGGTATCAAGCTCGCTCACTTGCCGCCGAGCTCCCCGACCTGACGGACCAGGTCGCCCTGCGCCTCGGCCATGTCGGCGAGGTGCATCCCCCAACCCGGAATGAACATGCCGAGCACCGCGACCTCGCCGCCAATGCGGTCGGTGCGCTTGTCGTCGGGCTCGGCGTTGGTGCGGATCGAAAGGTAGCCGCGTGGGCCGTCGTTGACGCATCTGGCCGAAACCAGGCCCTCGGTCCGCACATAGGGCGTCGCGGGCGCGCCCTCGCTTGACCACATGATCGGACCGCCGGGGACCGGCAGCGTCGAGCGGGTGAACCAGTAGCTGTCCAGCGTCTGCCAATCGCGCGAACCGGGCCGCGCGGGATTGACGCAGCCGACCGTCATTCCCGGCTGCTCGGCATAGCCGAAGATCGCGCCGCGCGGCGGCACATTCTTCTCGCGAAAGCTGACCCAGGTCATGACGCAGCCAGTTTGCCCCACGCGGCTGCAGAGCGGCGTTGTCCTGAAGGTCCCGCCGACCAGCTTGCCCTGCGGCACCAGCACATTGAAACCGGGAATGATCGCGAGCCTCATCCGCGCCGCGACCTCGGGTTTGGTCTCGATCTCGCGCGCGATCAGCTGCTGCAGCATCAGGCTGCCCTGGCTGTGGCCGATCAGGACGAACGGCCGGCCCTGGTTCTTCGTCGCGAGATAGTCGCGCCAGGCGGCGAGCACGTCGCTGTAGGCGAGCTTCCCGTTGCGGGTGACGTCGGCGCCGGTGGCCGCGGCCGCCACCGCGGCGAGCGTCATCTGGCGGTAGATCGGGACGAACGGCCGGCAGACCGAAGCGAAGCGCGCGAACTGGGTCTCGGTCGCCAATCTCTCCTCGCGCCCGACCCGCAGGTCGCTGTTCAGCCCCTGGTCGTTGGACACGGTCGGATAGACGTAGAAGCAATCGATCGGCAGCACCTTCTGGGGCGGCCTGCTGTTGCCGACCGACCCGTAGCCGTTGGGATTGAGCGCGGTCGTCGGCACCGGCGTCGAGCAGACGTCGCTCCGGCCCGGAAGGCAGAGCCAGTCGGCGCCTTTCGCATAATCCGGGGCCGGTGAGGGCGACTGAGCGGGAGCAGGGGCCGTCGCGGCGAGCGCGGCAGCGGTCATGAGTAGGAAACGCATTATTTCGATTGTGCTCCCTGGTCGAACAGTCCCGTCTGGCCGCCTCGCGGGGCCGGCAGGCCCAGATGGGCATAGCCGCGCCCGTTGAGGCACCGCCCTCGTGCGGTGCGCGCGATGAGGCCCAGCTGAATGAGGAACGGCTCGATCACGTCCTCGATCGTGTCGCGCGGTTCGGAGAG
>DASURT010000252.1:0-4241 GCA_036375515.1 Sphingomicrobium sp. | reverse complement strand
AAGTCGAAGTTCCGGAAATCCTGCGGAAGCTGGACCGGCTCATAGACCACGCGCTTCTCGGCTTCCGAATAGCGCAGCTCGACATGGCCGGTCAGCGGGAAGTCCTTGCGCTGCGGGAAGCCCTCGAAGCCGTAATCGGTGAGGATGCGCCTCAAGTCGGGATTGCCGGCGAAGGTCACGCCGTACATGTCGTAAACCTCGCGCTCGAGCCAGCCGGCGACCGGCCACAGGGTCGTCACCGTCGGCACGGGCGTCGCCTCGTCGGTCGAGACCTTGACGCGGATGCGCCGGTTCTTCGTCAGCGAGAGCAAATGATAGACGACCTCGAACCGCTCGGCCCGGTCAGGGTAGTCGACCCCCGCGATCTCCATCAGCTGCTGATATTCGAGGCCGGGCGTGTCGCGCAGCGCTTTGAGGACATTGGCGATCTCCTCGCGCTTCACCGTGAGGGTGATCTCGCCGACGAGATCCTTCGAATCGAGGAACGCGTCGCCGATCGCCGTCTTCGCGGCGTCGATCACCCCCTCGTCGGAGGCCATGCGGGGGACGTGGAGGGCGACCATCAGCGCGAGCCAGCCTTCATCGCTCGATCGTCCCTTCACGGCGGATCTTCCGCTGCAGCTGAAGGATCCCGTAGAGCAGGGCCTCCGCGGTCGGCGGGCAGCCCGGAACGTAGATGTCGACCGGGACGATCCGGTCGCAGCCGCGCACCACCGAATAGCTGTAGTGATAATAGCCGCCGCCGTTGGCGCAGCTGCCCATCGAGATGACGTAGCGCGGCTCGGCCATCTGGTCATAGACCCGGCGGAGCGGCGCGGCCATCTTGTTGCAGAGCGTCCCGGCGACGATCATCACGTCCGACTGGCGAGGGCTCGCGCGCGGAGCGGCGCCAAATCTTTCAAGGTCATAGCGCGGCATGTTCACATGGATCATCTCGACCGCGCAGCAGGCGAGGCCGAAGGTCATCCACCACAGGGAGCCGGTCCGCGCCCAGGTGAACAGCTCCTCGGTCGTGGTGACCATGAAGCCCTTCTCGTCGAGGTTCCGCCTCAGTCCTTCGAGCTTCTTCCGGTCGACGTCGCCGGGGACGAGCCCCGCAAGCCGCGCCAGCTCCTCCTCGGTCGGCATGGGGTCATGCTGGGGGTCGAGCATCACTCCCATTCGAGCGCCCCTTTCTTCCACGCATAGGCGAGGCCGAGGCCGAGCTCGATGAGGAAGATCATCATCGCGACCCAGCCCGACCATTTGGTGAAGTCGAGGCTGACCGCCCATGGGAACAGGAACGCCGCCTCGAGGTCGAAAATGATGAACAGGATCGCGACCAGGTAGAAGCGCACGTCGAATTCGGCGCGGGCGTCCCCGAAGGCCGGGAAGCCGCATTCATATTCGGAGAGCTTGGCCGGATCCGGCTTGTGCACGCCGGTCAGCCGCGCGACCAGCATGGGCAGCACGACGAAGCCCGCGGAAAGACCGAGAGCGACGATCAGGAACAACAGGATCGGCAGGTAGCCTGCGGCGACGCTTGCCAAGGGGAAACTCCGATACTCGAAATGTGGCGGCGCTTTAGGACGCTCACTCCGATGGGGCAAGGCTCGGTTCCGTCATTGCGAGGAGCATCGCGACGAAGCAATCCAGCATGCGATTTCATCAGCCCTGGATTGCTTCGCTCCGCTCGCAATGACGTTACCGCAGCGCCCCCGCGATCAACTTCTGCAGCTTCGAATGGATCGCGGCCGATCCGGCGATATATTCGCGCCGCTCGAACGACCGGTCGGAACCGCGATAGTCGGTGACGAACCCGCCGGCTTCCTTCACCAGCAACACGCCTGCGGCCGTGTCCCAGACGTCCAGATCGTCTTCCCAGAAGCCGTCCATCCTGCCCGCCGCCACCCAGGCGAGGTCGAGCGCGGCCGAGCCGAACCGGCGCACTCCCGAGACCTGCGGTCCGATCGCGGCGTAGATCTTCGTCCACCGCGCCGGATCGCCCCGCCCGCAGTGGGGAATGCCGGTCCCGATCAGGCTTTCGCTCAAATCGCGGCGGGCCGACACGCGAAGGCGCGCGTCCTGGAGCCACGCGCCCCTGCCCTTTTCCGCCCAGAAGCTCTCGTCGGTGAGCGGCTGATAGACGAGCGCATTGCTGATCTCGCTGCCGCCGCCGGGCTTTTTCTCCTCGACCGCGATCGAGATGGAGAAATGCGGGACTCCGTGGAGGAAGTTCGTCGTCCCATCGAGCGGATCGACGATCCAGCGCGGCTTGTCGGGATTGCCCTCGATCGCGCCGCCTTCCTCGAGCAGCATGCCCCAGTCGGGGCGGGCGCTCCTCAATTCCTCGACGATCGTCTGCTCGGCCCTTTTGTCGGCCATCGAGACGAAGTCGGCGGGCCCCTTGCGGCTGACCTGCAGCTGCTCGACCTCGCCGAAGTCGCGCCTCAGGCGCGGCGCCGCCTTGCGCGCGGCGCGGGTCATGACGGTGATCAGGCCGGAATGGGCGACCATGTCGTCAGTCCGCGCGGCGGACATATTCCCGGTTGTACACGTCGACCACGATCCGCGTTCCGCTGGTGATGTGCGGCGGGACCATGACGCGCACGCCGTTGTCGAGCACCGCGGGCTTGTAGCTCGAGCTCGCGGTCTGGCCCTTCACCACCGCGTCGGCCTCGACGATCGTCGCCTCGATCTGGTCGGGCAGCTGAACGCTGATCGGCCGCTCGTTGTAGAGCTCCATCACCACGTCCATCCCGTCCTGCAGGAAGGCCGCCGGCTCGCCGATCAAATCCTCGGCAAGCGACACCTGATCGTAGGTGTCCTTGTCCATGAACACGAGCATGTCGCCATCATGGTAGAGATACTGATAGTCCTTGGTGTCGAGCCGGACGCGCTCGACCGTTTCGGCGGAGCGGAAGCGGACGTTGGTCTTGCGGCTGTCGATGAGGTTCTTCATCTCGACCTGCATGTAGGCGCCGCCCTTGCCCGGCTGGGTGTGCTGGATCTTCACGGCGCGCCAGATGCCGCCCTCATATTCGATGATGTTGCCGGGACGGATGTCCACGCCGCTGATCTTCATGGATCGCCTGCCTGATTGAACCGATGGAAAGAGCCGGTCGCAGCCCCTAGCCCGCCGTCTTTTTCCCGGCAAGGAGCGGATAGGGATTGATCGGCGTGCCGTGCCACCAGCGCTCGCCCGGAGCCATCTGGTTGATCGCGAAATGGAGGTGCGGGCCGGCGGCGCTGGCATCGCCGGTGTGGCCGACGCGCGCGATGATCTGCCCGCGCCTCACCCGCTGGCCTTCGCGCAGGCCGGGCGCATAGGACTGCAGGTGCGCGTAATAATAGATCCATCGCCGGTCGGCGGAACGCTCATAGATGGTGATGCCGCCACGGACGCTGTTGAACAGCTTCTCGACCGTCCCATCTGCCGCCGCGATCACCGGCGCACCTTCGGCGGCCATGATGTCGATCGCGTCGTGGCGCCGCCCGGCGGCACGCGCCTGGTCGAACGTGTCGAGTAACTGGCCTTGCTTCACCCCGGCGACCGGAATGGCGAGGCCAGCGGGCCCTACTTCGACCCCTTCGGCAATCGCCAAGGGGGGCGCTTGCCCGGGCTTCACCGTGACGACGTTCCCGGCCGCCTCGATCACGGGCTCGCCGGACACGAAATTGTAGAACCAGATCCAGAAGGCGCTCACCACCACCGCGGTAAAGACCCCGGTGAACAAAGCGGTGGCGGCGATCTTGCCCATCCGGCTGCAACGACGAAGCGAACGACTGTTTCCCCAAGGGACCGAACGCCTGATTGGCAACGGCGGAAAACTGCCGCAAATTGGCGGCATGTCGGACGCCGAGCCCCAGCCGTACTACGATCCGCCGACGATCCCGTTCGCCGAGCAAAGATCGGAGCTGCGGGCGACGGTCGGCCGCGATGTCGGCGAGAGGCTCGATTCGACGCCCGGGCTGTGGCGCTGGACGAGCAGCCCGAGCCGTCCCGTCCAGCTTTATGTCCGGGGCAATTTCCTCAATCCGTTCGAATGCCTCCAGCTGTGCGGCCAGATCGATTCCGGCTCCTACCCCTCACCCTTGTACGAAAAGGACAGCTACGAAGGCGTCCGCACCAGCTACAGCTGCAACCTCAGCCCCTACGACCCGCTCGTCGCCGAGGTCGACAACCGGATCGCGACCCTGCTCGGGATCGAGCGGTCCTGGGGCGAGCCGCTGCAGGGCCAGCGCTACGAGGTCGGCCAGCG
>DASURT010000251.1:0-4712 GCA_036375515.1 Sphingomicrobium sp. | reverse complement strand
TAAGATCGAGGCGCTGCTAGGCAATGCGGAAATCGTCGCCATCGCGCTGATCCTCGGCGGCATCGCGATCCTCGTCATCGAGCGGGTCGCGCAGCCGCGCGGGATGTTCGGGGTCGCCGAAATGCCAATGAAGACCGCCATCGGGATCGGCATCATCCAGTGCCTGTCGATGATTCCCGGGGTGAGCCGCTCGGGCGCGACCATCATGGGCGGGTTGGCGCTCGGCGTCGACCGCCGGACGGCGGCCGAATTCAGCTTCTTCCTCGCCATTCCGACCATGCTCGGCGCGACCACGCTCGAACTGGTCAAGCACCACGACACGCTGATCGCCGGCGCGAACGGGGTCGGGTTCGGCACGGTCGCGGTCGGGTTCGTGGTCAGCTTCGTCGTCGCGATCGTCGTCGTCCGCGCCTTCGTCCATTACATCTCGCGCCACGGCTTCGCGCCCTTCGCCTGGTATCGCATCGTCGCCGGCGCGGTCGCGCTCGTCTGGCTGACGATGCGCTGATTTCACTTGCGCCCCATCGCCAGCGGCCCGATAATTCAGGCAGTTAGATGGTGACCGACATGCGCAAGTGCCTGATCCTCCTTCCGCTCCTCCTGGCCTCGACCTCCGCGCTGGCCGCGCCTGCGCCGCGACTCCCGCCCGATCTGACCGACCCGGCGACGGCTCAGAGGCTCACCGATGCAATGCAGAGCCTCTCGACCGCGCTGCTCAATCTGAGGGTCGGCGAGGTTGCCGCCGCCCTCGAAGGTCGTCCGGCATTACCCGAAGAGCGGAACCTCACCGTCGGCGATCTCGCTCGCCGCGACGACCCCGACTTCGACCGCCGCATCCATGAGCGGATTGCGAGCGTCGGGCCGACGATGCAGCAGAGCATCAAGGCGATGAACAAGGCGCTGCCCGAGATCACACGCGACCTGAAGGATGCCCGAAAGTCGCTTGAACGCGCGATCGCCAACATGCCCGATCCCAATTATCCGAAGCGGTAGACGCACGCCGTTCACACGCTAAAGCTGCCCCGGCATGTGGCAGCTCTTTCAATTCCCTCTCTGCCCCTTTTCCCGCAAGGTCCGCCTGGTGCTCGCCGAGAAGGGCATCGGCCATGAGCTCGTGCGCGAAAATCCGTGGGAGAAGCGCGACGAGTTCATCGACCTGAACCCGGCCGGCGAAACCCCGGTGATGGTCGAGCCGGACCAGGGCGTGACGCTGATCGGGTCGCAGCCGATCGTCGAATATTTCGACGAGACCGTCGACCGGATGCCGATGATCCACGGCAACGCGGCCTTGCGCGCCGAAATCCGGCGGATGACCGAATGGTTCGACATCAAGCTCTACCGCGAGGCGGTCGAGCCGCTGATGAACGAGCGGATGAGGAAGCGCCTCGTCAGCCAGGAGAGCCCGGATACACGGGTGCTTCGCGAGGCGATGCGGATCGCGTCGGAGCATCTCGACTATCTCGATTATCTGCTCGACCATCGCCGCTGGCTCGCCGGACCGGGTCTGAGCCTCGCCGACTTCACCGCCGCCGGGCATTTGAGTGTCATTGACTACCTTGGCGCGCTCGACTGGCGCGGGCTCAAGCAGACCAAGGACTGGTATTCGGTGATGAAATCGCGCCCTTGCTTCCGCCCGCTGCTCGGCGAGCGGATGGAGGTCATCGTTCCGCCGTCACATTACGATAAGGTCGATTTCTAGCCGTCATTGCGAGGCTCCGCAGGAGCCGCGGCAATCCAGACTGCGACGCTGGATTGCATCGCCGCGCCCGCAATGACGTTTTTCTTCAAGCCGCCAGAAGCGCTCCGCGCAGAATCTGGTCTTCAAGCGTCTGCCCGGCACCCAGTGCGACGCAACTCAGCGCATTCTCGGCAACATGAACCGGCAGCCCCGTCGAATCCTGAAGCACCGTGTCGAAGCCACGCAGGAGCGACCCGCCGCCGGTCATCATGATCCCCTGGTCGATTACGTCCGCCGCGATTTCCGGCTGCGTATTCTCGAGCGCGCTCCGGACCACTTCGACGATCTGGTTGACCGGCTCGGCCAGCGCTTCGGCGACCTGGGCTTCGGTGAGCATGATCTCGCTCGGCACGCCTCGACCGACATCGCGGCCGCGAACGCTCGTGGAAAGGCCGACGCCATCCTCCGGTCGCACCGCCGAGCCGATCTCCAGCTTCACCCGCTCGGCCGTGCCTTCGCCGATCAGCAGATTGTACTTGCGCCGGACGTAGGAGGCGATCGCTTCGTCCATCTTGTCGCCGCCGACCCGCACCGTTCGGGACAAAGCCAGGCCCTTCAGGGAGATGACGCCGACTTCCGTCGTCCCTCCGCCGACGTCGACCACCATCGATCCGATTGGATCGGCGACCGGAAGTCCCGCGCCGATCGCTGCGGCCATCGGCTCCTCGATCAGCGACACGCGATCCGCACCGGCATTGCTGACCGCATCGCGGATCGCGCGGCGTTCGACCGAGGTGGCGCCCGAAGGGACGCTGATGACCACCTCCGGCCCGCGCGAAAAGCGGCTCGGGCCGCCGTGCGCCCTGCGGATGAAATGCTTGATCATCTCTTCCGCGACCTCGAGGTCGGCGATGACTCCCGCACGCAGCGGCCGGATGGTCCGGATGCTGTCGGGAGTCTTGCCCATCATCAGCTTGGCGTCGTCGCCGATGGCGCGAACCTTGCGGACGCCGTTGACCACTTCCATGGCGACGACCGAAGGTTCGCTGGTGACGATTCCGGCGCCGGCCAGATAGACGACAGTGTTCGCTGTGCCGAGGTCGATCGCGATGTCGCGCGAGGAAAAACTGAACGGTGATCTCATGTTGAAGCCCACCCCGGCCATGCGGAAAAAATCTCCGTTCCAACGGCTTAGGCCAGATTGCCGGGCGGGCCATATGGTTAATGCCCGTTAAAAGCCGGGCGTTCCCGAATTGCGACAAGTCGCCTCTGCGTCAGGCGTGGACCGCCGAGATGAGATAATTGAGCCGGATATCGTCGCTGAGGTGAAGCCCGCGGGTCGGCGACCAGGCGAGGCCCTCGACATCGAGGCATTTGAGCCCGGCGTCGGCAAGCAGCAGCTTCAGGCGCTCGGGCGCGATGAACTTGTCGAAATCGTGCGTGCCTTTGGGAATCCGGCCGAGGCCCTCGCCTATGGTGATCATCATCAGCCTCGACCATCCGGTGGCGTTGGGCGTCGACATGATCAGGAGCCCGTCCGGGGCGAGCCGCTTTGCCAATGCCTTCACGAAGGCCGCCGGGTCGGCGACATGCTCGATCACCTCCATGCAAGTGATGAGGTCGAAGCGTCCGTCGAGTTCTTCGACCGTGCTAACGCGATAGTCGAGGGACAGTCCCTCAAGCAGGGACTGTCCCTTTGCATGATCGCGGGCGACCGCAATCACTTCAGGTGCGGCATCGATCCCCGTTACCGACGCTCCAAGGCGCGCCAGCGGCTCCGTCAGCAGCCCCGCGCCGCAGCCTACGTCCAGCGCGCTCTTGCCGTCGAGCGGCGTCCGGCTGCGCTCGTCGGCCTGCCAATGCTGGTCGATCATGTCGCGGACGTACTTCAGCCGGACCGGGTTGAGCTTGTGCAACATCGCCGACCGTCCGGCAGGATCCCACCAGTCGGACGCAAGCGCGCCGAACTGCTCGATCTCTTCGGGCAGGATGCTTGTCTGCACCATGGGCTCCCCCTAACAGGACGCGCCGGTTAGCCCAAGGAGCATGAGTGCCCCGCATCGTCATGAAATTCGGCGGCACGTCGATGGCGGGCATCGAGCGCATCCGCAATGTCGCCGCGCGCGTTCGGCGCGAGGCGGAGGCAGGCAACGAGGTGCTCGTCGTCGTCTCGGCCATGGCGGGCGAGACGGACCGGCTGGTGCAGCTGTGCCGCGAAGCCGCCGCGCTTCACGACCCGCAGGAATATGACGTCGTCGTGGCATCGGGGGAGCAAGTCACGTCGGGGCTGCTCGCCATGACGTTGCAGAACATGGACCTCAAGGCCCGCAGCTTCATGGGATGGCAATTGGTCAAGGCTTCGGCCGTGCACGGCAACGCCCGGGTCGAAGCGGTCGAATCCGCGATGTTGGATGAAGCGTTGAGCGGTGGAACGGTCGCCGTCATCCCTGGCTTCCAGGGAATCTCCGCCGATGGCCGCGTCGCCACGCTCGGACGCGGCGGATCGGATACATCGGCGGTCGCCATCGCCTCAGGTGTCAAGGCCGACCGCTGCGACATCTACACCGATGTCGACGGAGTCTATACGACCGACCCGCGCATCGTTCCCAGGGCGCGCAAGCTGCCGCAGGTGACGTTCGAGGAAATGCTCGAGCTTGCCGGCGTCGGCGCCAAGGTGCTCCAGGTTCGCTCGGTCGGCCTTGCCATGCGCGAGAATTTGCCCTTGCGGGTCCTCTCCGCGTTCGAGGACAAGCCGGGGACCGACATCGTCGCTGAGCTTTCTGGAGATCGGATGGAAAGAAACGAAATCGCCGGCATCGCCGCCGACCGGAACGAGGCGCGGATCACGCTGACCGGCGTGCCCGACAGGCCTGGCACGGTCGCGCAGGTGATCGGCCCGATCGCCGAAGCGGGAATCCAGGTGGACATGATCGTCCACGCCGCCACGCCGGACACGGGATCCAGCGACCTCACCTTCACCGTTCCGCGCGCGAGCCTCTCGCAGGCGCTGGCGGTGATCGAGAGCCGGCGAAGC
>DASURT010000250.1:0-3565 GCA_036375515.1 Sphingomicrobium sp. | reverse complement strand
CGGAGCAATTCCTCAGAAAGGCCGAGATCGGCAAAAGACATTGAATATCCGGAAGAAAGTGAAGGCCGCGGCTTCTCGTGGCCGGTGCGGCACTGACCCTGTCGGGCTATGCTGCCGCGAGCGGAATTGTCAAGGAAAGCTAGCGCTTGAGCTTCGGCACGAGATGCTTGAACCGCTCGATCGCGCAGCTTCCCCCCATGCGCGAGTGGATCTCGTCGCGGCCCGCGCAGAGGCGGTCGTCCTCCGGCTGAAGGTAGAAACCGCCGTAGAAGTCGAGCGCCGGGCAGTCCTCGTCGAGCTCGGCCCTCACCCGGGCCCGGTTCGCGAGCACGAAATCGACCTGCTCGGGGCCGGACAGCATGGCCCGGCGGATGGCCGCGGCGGGGATGCACTTCGGCCCCTTGCGCTCGACCCATTCGATCGGCGGGTCGAACGGCCGCGGCTGAACGGGGACGCGCAGGATCACCTCGTCCTGGACGACAAGCCGAGTGACCGACTGGTCCACCGCGTCCGGCTGCACCGCGAAGAGGCCGAGCAGCACGGGCAAAATGCTCAGGAAAACCGCCGGATTCACTTATTTCCCACCCATCGCACGGGGACGGGCTTCGCAGTGGCGCGTTGAACAATCAATGAACTTCGCGGAGCGCCGTCCGGCAAGCGCCTGCTCGCCTTCCCGGCGCTTGCCTAATGCGTGGAAGGCCAATAGAGGCACCACCGACGAATTTTCGGCTGGCTCGCATCGCGGCCGTAAGCCCCGACCCCAGGAGATTGACACCGATGGCGACTGCTGCGCCGACCCAGAATTTGCCGTTGTTCTACAAGGCCCTCGAGCCGCTCAACGCGACCCAGCACTCGAAGATGAAGGTGCGCCAGATCCAGGCGGCGCCCGAGTTCGGGACCACCCACGCGATCCCCGTCACGGTCGACGAGTTCGCCCTGGTCCAGCGCCATTACCCGATCGTGTTCTCGATCGGCGACAGCCCCGTGCCGATCGCGCTGATGGGCCTCAATGAAGGCGTCAACGTGTTCCTCGACGCGGAGGGGAAGGCGCAAGACCCGTCGCTCTACATTCCGGCCTATATCCGGCGCTATCCGTTCCTCCTGGCGCGGCTTCGGCCCGACAGCGACGAGCTCTCGCTGTGCTTCGATCCGACGTCGGGCGCGGTCGGCGAGTTCGAGGACGGCGAGCCGCTGTTCGACGGTGACCAGCCGAGCGCGACGACCAAGGCCATCCTCGAATTCTGCGAGCAGTTCGAGGCGGCCGGCCAGCGCACCGCCTTGTTCCTCGAGGAGATCAAGACGTCGGACCTGCTGATGGAGGGAGAGGTCGCGATCCAGCCCCAAGGTTACGACCAGCCGTTCGTGTACCGCGGTTTCCGGATGGTCGACGAGGAGAAATTGCGCGACCTGCGCGGCGACGAGCTTCGCAAGTTGACCCAGAGCGGGCTCCTGCCGCTCATCTATGCGCACCTCTTTTCGCTGTCGCAGACCCGCGAGGTGTTCGGCCGCCAGGTCCAGCAGGGCAAGGCGCCGGCCCAGGCCCCGCAGCTCGCACCGGCGACGGTCTAGGGTCTATTCAGCGGCGGTCGCGAGCTGCCGCCCGGACAGCTCCTCGCCGAGCCCCACCGCCAGCGCGTCGATCAGCGTCGCGACCTGGTCGAAGCCGGGTCCCGGCGCCTTGAGCGCCGCATCGAGATAGCGGCGTCGGTCGATCTCGATCTGCAGCGCGTGAACGCCCCGGCGCGGCGAGGAGTGGCTCTCGACCACATGGCCTCCCGCGAACGGGTCGTTGAGCCCGGCCGCGAACCCGTGCCGGCCGGCGATGGCGATCGCCTCCTTGCTGATCCACGGGTCGGCCGAGCGGCCGCGGCAGTCGCCGAAGACGAGCGGGGGCACGCCCTGGGGGGGCGGCGGCATCGAATGGCAGTCGAGCAGGAGCGCGCAGCCGAACCGGTCAAGGAGCAGGGCGATCTGCTCCTCGATTGCCCGGTGGAACGGCCGGTGGGCCTGCTCCAGCCGCTCCTCGAGTTGTCTGGGAGTGATCGCCCGGCGCCACAGGAACCCGTGGCTCTGCGTGCGTGCGGGAACGATTCCGAGGCCTCCGCGAGCTCTGGCCGTGACTCGGCCGCGGCGCCCGCCCTCGACGACCGCCGGGTCGACCTCGTCCTCGGCGCGGTTGCAGTCGATGGCCGCGCGGGGAGCGCGGGCGACAACCGCTCCGACGCCGCTCTGTATCGCGCGCCAGGCCAGCCGGTCGACCAGGGGATCCTCAAGAGCGGCCAGCGCGGGGTGCCCGCAAGAGGCCATTTCCACCAGCCAGTCGGGATAATCGCGGCCCGAATGCGGCACCGACAAGACGACGGGCAGGGCGCCGCGCGGAGCGTGGACGAGCGGTGGAGGAAGCGGCGTCACATGCACGATATCGTCCCAGATTAGGACTGAGATTGAGGCTCTGCAACGCGTGAACGCCTCATTCGCTTCTGGCAAATCGATTTCGATCAGCGCATAGATAGGCGATGGCGAGAATTCTCCTGGCCGAAGACGATACGTCGATGCGGGAGTATCTGCAGCGGGCGCTGCAGCGCGTCGGTTATGAGGTCGACGCCGTCGGCTGCGGCACCGAAGCGATGCCGCTCCTCGAAACCGAGCGCTTCGATCTTCTCCTCACCGACATCGTGATGCCGGAGATGGACGGGATCGAGCTTGCCCAGAAAGCGAGCGCGATCGACCCCGCGATCCGGGTGATGTTCATCACCGGCTTCGCCGCCGTCGCCCTGCAGGGCGGCCGGACGGCTCCGGAGGCCAAGCTTCTGTCGAAGCCGTTCCACCTCAAGGACCTGGTCATGGAGGTGGATCGGATATTCCAGAGCGAGGACCAGCACGGGCGGCTGTAGGCCCCGACGAAAGGCGGTTGCGCCTTCGACTTCCCCTCCCTAAATGCGCCTCTCCGGGCGGCCTTCGGCCGACCTCGAAATCCAGCCAGTCCGCCGGACTGCCCGATTTCTCGGTGGGCGTGTAGCTCAGTGGTAGAGCACTGTGTTGACATCGCAGGGGTCGCAAGTTCAATCCTTGCCACGCCCACCATTTTCCTTGAACGACTGCTTGCACCCAAGGCCGATGCGCCGCGGCTGAGGCAGATGGCCTGCCGCGTTCGGCGGAGCCGGGAACGACGCTTCCGCCCGGGCGTTCGCGTCCGTGGACGCGACGGTTAAGCCGGGAGAGGAGCCATGAGCGCGAACGGACTCGAAGTCTTCGACAGAACGCTGGAAACGACGCACATCTGGCTGAACGAAATCTGCAACGACCTCGGGCCCGACAAGCAGGTTGCGTGGAAGGTTCTGTCGACCGTCCTTCACAAGCTCCGCGACCGGCTAACGCTGAACCTTGCCGCGCACCTTGGCGCGCAGCTGCCGCTCCTCATCCGGGGCGTCTATTACGACCAGTTCGAGCCGGGGAAGATGCCGAGCGAGTTCCGCAGCCGCGAGGAATTCGTCGCCGAGGTGGCGGAATGGCTGAGCGATACCCGGCCGGTCGATCCGCAAGAGGCGATCCGCTCGGTGTTCCG
>DASURT010000249.1:0-3039 GCA_036375515.1 Sphingomicrobium sp. | reverse complement strand
CACGACAACCGCATCCGCTGCCTTCAGCGCCTCTTCGATGACCTTGGAGAATTGTGCCCCGCCACGGACATGAAGATCCCACCAGACCGAGTGCCCGGCCTTCTCGAGCGCCAAGGCGAGGGGCCTCGCCCTGTCGGTATCGTCCCGATCGTAGCTCAAGAACACGCTGGTCATGCGGTTCCCCCGGATATCGAGATGCTGCGCTGAAACGTGGGGGCAGGCAAGTAAGGCAGTTGGCAACGGGGCGGCTGCGCCATAAGAGCGTGGCCGCCATTGTGATATCTTGGGGACGGCCCGCCAGAATGACCCGCCCGCGCTTCAACCGGATTTTGCTGAAGCTCTCGGGCGAGGCTTTGGTGGGCCAGGGCCAGTTCGGGATCGACCCGGACGCGGCCGCCGGCCTCGCCGGCGAGATCGCCGCCGCCAAGTCGCTTGGCCATGAGCTGTGCCTCGTCGTCGGAGGCGGGAACATCTTCCGGGGGATGGCCGCCGCCGCCAGGGGCTTCGATCGCGCCACGGGCGACTACATGGGCATGCTCGCGACCGTCATGAACGCGCTCGCGCTTCAGAACGCGCTCGAGAAGCTGGGGATCGACACCCGCGTCCAGTCGGCGATCCCGATGTCGAGCGTCAGCGAGCCGTACATTCGCCGGCGCGCCCTCCGGCACATGGAGAAGGGGCGAATCGTCCTGTTCGCGGCCGGCACCGGCAACCCCTATTTCACGACCGACACGGCCGCGGCCTTGCGCGCCGCGGAGATGGGCTGCGACGCCCTGTTCAAGGGGACCAGCGTCGACGGGGTCTATACCGCCGATCCCAAGAAGGTGTCCGACGCCACGCGCTACGAGACTCTGACCTTCAACAAGGTGCTGAGCGACGACCTCAAGGTCATGGACGCGGCCGCGGTCGCCTTGTGCCGCGACAACAATATTCCGATCGTGGTGTTCAACATCCGCCAGCCGGGCAACCTCGCCGAAGTGCTCGAGGGGCGCGGAACCGCGACGATCGTGCAGAATGGGGAGTAGGAGATGACCACCACCATCAGTACCGCCGACCTCAAGCGGCGCATGCACGGCGCGGTCGAGGCGCTGAGGCACGATCTCGGCGGACTGCGCACCGGCCGCGCATCGACGGCGCTGCTCGATCCGATCCATGTCGAGGTGTACGGCACCAACATGCCCCTCAATCAGGTGGCGACCGTCTCGGTGCCCGAGGCGCGGATGCTGTCCGTCCAGGTGTGGGACCGCTCGAACGTGCAGCCGGTCGAGAAGGCGATTCGCAGCGCCGGCCTCGGCATCAATCCGATCACCGACGGACAGATGATCCGCCTCCCGATCCCCGAGCTGACGGAGGAGCGGCGCAAGGAATTGGCCAAGCTCGTCGGCCAATATGCCGAAAAGGCGCGCGTCGCGGTGCGCAACGTCCGGCGCGACGGAATGGAACATCTGAAGCAGGACGAACGCAAGCACGAGATCAGCGAGGACGAGCGCAAGCGTCTCGAGCATGAGGTGCAGAAGCTCACCGACGACACGATCAAGGAGATCGACGAGCTCGCGCACGGCAAGGAAAAGGAAATCCTCGGCAAGTGAGCCCTGCTGCCGCCCCAAAGGGCGCGAAGGGACATGCAGGGGGCAGCACCGTCCCGCGCCATGTCGCCATCATCATGGACGGCAACGGCCGTTGGGCCCATCAGCGGGGCCTTCCGCGCGTCGCCGGGCACCGGGCCGGGGCCGAGGCGGTGCGCCGGACGCTCGAGGCGGCCGCCGGCCACGGCGTCGAGGCCCTGACGCTTTACGCCTTCTCGTCGGAAAATTGGCGCCGCAGTTCCGAGGAGATCGCCGACCTGACCGCGCTGATGCGCTTCTATCTCGACCGCGAGCTTGCGACTCTCGAAAAGGAAGGCATCCGCCTCAAGCTGATCGGCGATTATTCGGCCTTTGGGCCCGAGCTCGTGCAGCGACTGGAGCGCGCTGTCGAACGTACGTCGAACAACCGCCGCCTGACCCTGGTCGTGGCTTTGAACTATGGCTCGCGCGCCGAGATCGCGAACGCGGCAAGAGTGCTCGCCGAGCGCGCCGCCTCGGGTGAGATCAAGGCGAGCGACGTCGATGAGCGGGCCGTCGCCGGCGAGCTCCAGACCCGCGACGTGCCCGAACTCGACTTGCTGATCCGTACGTCGGGCGAGATGCGGCTGTCCAACTTCCTCCTCTGGCAGGCGGCCTATGCCGAGCTGCTGTTCGTCGACACGCTCTGGCCGGATTTCGACGAGAAGGCTTTCGCGGACGCTCTCGACCGTTTCGCCGCCCGGCAGCGCCGCTTTGGTGGCCGATGAACGAACTCCTCGTCCGATCCCTGACCGGCATCCTCTTGATCGCGCTGGCGCTGATTGCGGCGGTGAACGGAGGGATGCTGCTCGCGGTATTCGTCGCCGCGGTCGCGACCGCGATCTAATAAGAATGGATGCGGATCGTGCGCGGCTGGGGCGCGGGCTGGGCCATCGGCGGATTTTTCTACGCCCTGCTCCCGGCCCTTGCGTTGCTGTGGGTGCGCGAGCGCGACGCGCACGGCCTGGTTCTGCTCATCTGGATGTTCCTCGTAACCTGGGCGACGGACATCGGCGCCTATTTCATCGGACGGGCGTTCGGACGAAGAAAGCTCGCGCCGTCGATCAGTCCGGGCAAGACGGTCGAAGGTCTCTACGGAGGCGTGGCCGCGGCGACCCTGATCGGCGGGGCATGGGTGCTCGGAACCGGCTTGAGCCAATGGCTCCTGCCGCTTGCTCCGCTGTTTTCGCTTGCGGCGCAGGGCGGCGACCTCTTCGAGAGCTGGATGAAGCGCAGGGCCGGAGTGAAGGACTCGGGCGCGTGGCTCCCGGGTCACGGCGGCGCACTCGACCGGTTGGACGGACTGGTGCCGGTGGCTGTGCTTACCGCGCTGGCCCAGCTATCGGGGCTCACGTGAGACGCAAGATCGCCTTGCTCGGAGCGACCGGCTCGGTCGGAAAGTCGACGCTCGACCTCATTGGGCGCTCGCCCGAGC
>DASURT010000248.1:0-5069 GCA_036375515.1 Sphingomicrobium sp. | reverse complement strand
TGCTTGAGCAGAGCCTTGGCGAGGTCGATGCGCAGCGGCCCGAACGGCGATACCCAGTTGACGCCGATGCCGATCGCAAGCCGCGGCTTTGGAGAGTCACCGAGGTAGAACTCCCTGCGGCCCGGCGAGATATTGAACAGGGCCGGATCGCACGGCGCGTCGTTGGTCGTCTTGCTGTCGCCCAGGTCCTGCACGCAAGTCTCCCCCGTACCGCTCTTCGGGGTGCCGATCTGCGGAACGTTCAGTAGCTCCGGCTGAGTGAGCTTGAACAGCGATCCGATGTCGACGAACGCCGACGGGCGAAGGCCCATGTTCTTGATGCTCGCGCTGACCGGAATCTCAAGCTCGAGACGACCCATGTAATAAGCGCGGCCGCCTAGCGCGTCGGTGATCCGCGCCTGGTCGAGCGCGAGCGTCGGATTGGTGCAGGCGGCGTCCGGGCACGTATAGGGGATGCTCTGGATCCTGGGGCCGATGCCGCGGATGTCGAAACCGCGCAGCTGCGGGCCGAAGAAACGATCCGTGAGCCGGATCGGATCGCGGCCGGGGCCGGGCGCCGCCGTGCCAGGCTGAATATACCCGCCCTCGGCGTGAATGGAGAAAATCCAGCCGCCGCCGAAACTCTTCCACTTGGTCGCCTCGGCGCGCGTCCGCAGATATTTCACGTTCCCGCCAAGCCCGGCGAGATCCTGGGACAGGATGACTCGATTGCCGCGCGTCGGGCGAATGCCGTCCGTATTGTCGTAGATGGCCGAATAGCCGACCGCCGACGTCGTGCGTTTTCCGACTTCGTCGCACAGATATTTTCCGGCCTTGAAGGGGTCGCAAGCGAGCGGCTCGGGTCCATTGCTCCCGGTCAGAGGACCGGAGCCGTCAGGATCGAGGATGAGATCCGGATCGGTATAGAATGTATCCTTGTCGAGCGTGATCTTGTCGCGGATGAGGCTGTAGCGGCCGCCGATGCTCATGAACTCGGTGAGCGGAAAGCCCGTCCTGATCGCGCCTCCGGTGCTGACCTGCGAATAGGTCGTGTTCCGCTGATTGCCGACGAAGTTGAAGCTGTTGTAGTCGCGGCGGAAAATCTGCCCGCCAAGCAGGATCGGCTTGTCCAGGAAATAGGGCTCGACGAAGCCGAGCTGAATGGATTTCGAATAACGCGAATAGTTGACCGAGGCGTCGAGCGACTGGCCCTTGCCCATGAAGTTGTTCTGCGACACCGCCAGCTGGATCACGAAGCGCTCGAGGCTCGAATATCCGCCAGACAGCGACAGCTGGCCGGTCGCCTTTTCCTCGACGTTGACCCCAAGCACGACACGGTCCGGCGCCGAGCCTTCGGTTTGCTTGATCTCGAGGTTCTCCTGGAAGAAGCCGAGGCTCTGGATCCGGTCCTGGCTGCGCTTGAGCTTCAGGGCGTTGAACGCGTCGCCTTCGTTCAACCGGAACTCCCGGCGGATCACCTTGTCGCGGGTCGCCGTGTTGCCGGTGATATCGATCCGCTCGACATAGACGCGGGGTGTCTCGCCGACCTTCAAAGTGATGTTCATGATCCGCTTTTCGGGATCGCGATCGTAGGCCGGATCGATATCGGCGAAGGCATAACCGAGATTGCCGGCGGCCTCGCTGAGGTCGGTGACCGCGTCCTCGACCGCCTTGGCGTTGAACCAGGCGCCCTGCTTCAGCTTGGCGACCTGCAGGACCGTCGCGTTGGGGAAGTCGCGCAACGCGCTGTCGGCGTCGATCGTGCCGAACTTGTACCGGGGCCCCTCCTCGATCACGTAGGTGATGACGAAGTCGCGCCGGTCGGGAGTGAGCTCGGCAAGCGCCGAGACCACGCGGAAATCGGCATAGCCCTGGGTCAGGTAGAAGGCGCGCAGCTTCTGCTGGTCGGCCGCGAGCCGGTCCGGATCATAGGTGTCGTTGCTCTTGAGGAAGCCCAGGACTCCGCCCGCCTGGCGCGTGAACATTTCCTTGCGCAGGCGATCGTCGGCGAATTCCTTGTTGCCGATGATGTTGATCCGCCGAACCTTGGCGAGGTCGCCCTCGTAAATCTCGAACACGACGTCCACGCGGTTCTGGTCGAGCTGCACGATCTTCGGCTCGACGCGCGCAGCGAAGCGGCCCTGCCGGCGGTAGAGCTCGAGAATCCGGTCCACATCGGAGCGAGCCGCGGAGCGCGTGAAGATCTGGCGCGGCGCCAGCCTGATCTCGGGCAGGATTTTGTCGTCCTTGAGCCGCTTGTTGCCTTCAAGGACGATGCGGTTGATCACCGGGTTCTCGCGGACCGAGATGACCAGGTCGCTGGTATCGCCGCCGGTGATCGTCACGTCGGCGAAGAGCTGGGTCGCGTAAAGGTCCTTCAGCGCCTGGTCGAGCGACTGGGCCGTGTAGGTCTCGCCCGGCCTCAGATTTGCATAGGCACGGATGGTTTCCGGCTCGAGGCGCTGGTTGCCGCGAACGGCGATCGATCGAATGACCCGCTCGGCCGGCGCCCGGGCAGCCGCAGTAGGCGCTGAAGTTGCTGGCTGCGGAGCCTGGGGCGGCGCCGCGGTCGTCTGGGCCAGCAATGGCGCGGCGGACCCGCCAAGCACGGTCCCGACCAGGAACAGCGTGCCGGCACGCCTGCTAAAACTCTTCGACCCTGAAATCACTCGTCCCCGCCTTTTCGTGCGAATGGTGCACGGCCGCTTGCCGCTCTGCCCGCGTTCGCCCTGCCCCAAGCCCGCTAGCCAATCAAGCGTTGAAGCCGGTCCCACAGCCCAAGCGACGCGAGGTCGTTGACGGTTGTGAAAACCAGCAGGGCAAGAATGACCGCAAGCCCCCCGCGAAACGCCCAGTCCAGCGCCCGGGCGCTGAGCGGGCGGCGGCGGACGGCCTCGACAGCATAGAAGAACAGATGGCCACCATCCAGCATCGGGACTGGCAAGAGGTTGATGAATCCGAGATTAATTGAGAACAGCGCCAGCAGCTGAGCGAACGGAAGCGGGCCGAGCGACGCCTGCTGCCCGGCGATCTGAGCGATCTTGATCGGCCCTCCGACGTCCTCGGTCCCTCGCTCTCCGGCAATCACCTGGCCGAGCCCATCGATCATCGAGCGGGTGATGAGGATTGTGTAGCGGACCGCCTCCGGCACGGCCTGGGTGACCGGCAATCGCTCGAGCACGCCGGTCGTGGGATAGACTCCAAGGAGGCCACGCTTGAACTCCTGCCCGAACGGATCGGTGACGACGTCCTCCTTGATCGTGACGTCGATTTGCCGGACGCTTCCCGCCCGCTCCAGAGTCAACGGCACGGTCTCGCCGGGGCGGAGCATCACGACCGACCGGATCTCGTCAAACGTTCGAGTCTGGCGCCCCGCCACCGACAGGATCCGATCGCCGGGCTCGATCCCGGCGGAAGCCGCCGCCGTATCGGGGAGGACCGAGCCGACGATATTGGTCTGAGGCGCTCCGAGGATCAGGAAGAATGCGGCGAAGATGAGGATCGCGAGCAGGAAGTTCGCCATCGGTCCCGCGAGGACGATCAGGAATCGCTGCCAGACCGGCTTCAGCTGGAACGCCCGGTCGCGCAGATGGGGCGGAATGTCGTCTTCGGCCCCGGGAGTGCTCGCCGGTCCCATGTCGCCGACGAACTTCACGTAACCGCCGAGCGGAAGCCACCCGACCTTCCATCGCGTGCCCTGGCGGTCGGTCCAGCCGACGATTTCGCGTCCGAACCCGATCGAGAACACCTCGGCCGGAACGCGGAACCAGCGCGCGACGAGATAGTGTCCAAGCTCGTGGAAGAAGACAAGCGGCCCGAGCGCGCAAATAAAGGCGATCAGGATCAGCCAGAGCGGCGGCTGCGGAAGCATTAGCGGCACGTCTCTTTCATCGAAGCTTGAATCCGGCGCCGCGTCGAACGATCGATCTCCAGGACCTCGCCGATCGATCCCGGCGGCGAATAGTCTGCGTCCTGCAGCGCCTGTTCCACAACCCTCGTGATCTCCGTGAAGCGGATCGCGCCGGAAAGGAAGCTCGCCACCGCGACTTCATTGGCCGCATTGAGGACGATCGGCGCCGCTCCGCCCGCCTCGAGCGCCTCGCGGGCGATACGAAGCGCGGGAAAGCGTTCGATGTCCGGGGCTTCGAACTCGAGCCTGCCAACCGCCTTTAGGTCCAGCCGCTGCGCGGGAGTCTCGATCCGGCCGGGCCAGGCCAGGGCATAAGCGATCGGGATTCGCATGTCGGGAGTTCCGAGCTGCGCGAGCACGGAGCCGTCGACGAACTCCACCATCGAATGGATCACCGACTGCGGATGGACGACGATGTCGATCCGTTCCGACGGAAGGCCGAAGAGATAATGGGCTTCGATCAGCTCGAGCCCCTTGTTCATCAGGGTGGCGGAATCGACGGAAATCTTCGCGCCCATCGACCAGTTGGGATGGGCGACGGCCTTGGCGGGCGTCGCCGCTCCGATCTCTTCGGCCGAGGCCGTTCGAAAGGGCCCGCCGCTCGCGGTCAGGATGATCCTCGAGACATCCTCGTTGCGGCTGCCCGCAAGGCATTGAAAGATCGCATTATGCTCGCTGTCGACCGGCAGAAGGGTCGCGCCGTGCCGGGCAGCGGCCCCGGTCATCAGCTCGCCGGCCGTGACCAGAGCCTCCTTGTTGGCGAGTCCGACCGTGCGGCCCGCCTGGACGGCGGCCATCACCGGGTTCAGTCCGGCGCAGCCGACGATCGCGGCAATGACGAGCTCGGCCTCGGCGGTCGCGGCTTCGATGAGGCCGTCCTCCCCCGCCGCCGCCTGGCAATCGGTTCCGGCGAGCCGCGCCTGGAGGTCGGGCAGGCGCCCTTCATCGGCGATTGCCGCGAGCCTGGCGCCCGTGCCGCGCGCGATGTCGGCGAGCGCTTCGACATTGGTCGCCGCCGTGACCGCCACGACCTCGAACCGCTCGGGCGAGCGCCCAATGAGGTCGAGCGTCGACTTTCCGACCGAGCCGGTCGCTCCGAGCAAGGCGATCTTGCGTCTCACGTGAGCCCCGATAGCTGGGCCAGCGCGGTAAGCACAGCCACCGGCACCAGTCCGTCCAA
>DASURT010000247.1:0-9216 GCA_036375515.1 Sphingomicrobium sp. | reverse complement strand
TGGCGATTCTCCTCGCCGTCCCAACGGTGACCCTCTCGCGGCCGCAGGCCACGGTCCCGGAAAATGAACCCGCCGCGGCCGCGCCGCTGATCGAGCAGGCGATGCTTGCGAAGTCGCCGACCGAGCGTCGCTTCAGCCTCGAAGGCTAAGGGCTCAGCCGAGCCACCCGCGCTGGCGCGAATGCCGCGCGAACCAGAAGATCGTCCAGGTCAGCGCGGTGACGACGATTGCGACCAGCAGGTCGTTGGCCGACATCGCGTTGCGAAGCGGAGCTACGATGAGCAGGCCGGCGAACCAGACCAACACCGCGACCAAAGAGACAAGCAGCGCCCGTTCCGCGAGCTTGCGCTTCATGACCAGCAGGATGGTCCCGGCAAGTCCGACCCAGACCGCCACCGCATAAGCCCCGGTTACCCACGCCGGCTCGGCCCCGTAGGCGACGCGCTGGTCGAGCGGCATGCTGTTGGGGTCCGCGAGGACGTGCGTCAGGTAGAGGACGCATCCCAGGCCCATGAACAGCAGCGAAGCCACCGCCCCCACCATGAACCATCCGGCGATCGGCCGCGGCGCATATTGATCGTCCATTCTTGTGTCCCCCTAGTTGCCGTCCCCGTTCGCGGGAAGCAGCCGTTCTTCCCAGCCCGCGCCTTCCGCGAGCGAAATCGAGTCGAGCACCGCCGTGCTCTGGTCGCGCAGGATCGTGAAGGCGCGCCGGATCGCGCAGGTCGCCTCGTCCTGGCAGTCGCCGCACGGCGCGTAGAAATTCACGCTCGCACAGGAGACGAGCGCGATCGGGCCCTCCATCGTTCGAACGATTTCCCCGAAGGAGATCTGCTCGGCCGGGCGGGACAGCCGATAGCCGCCCTTCGGCCCGCGCGCGCTTTTGACCAGTCCCGCCTTCTTCAAGTCGAGCATGATCAGCTCGAGATATTTGGGAGGGACCCGCTGAGTCTCGGCGATCCGGCCGAGCTGGACCGGAGCACCGCCCTGCTCCTCGGCGAGGAACAGGAGCGAGCGCAACGCATACCGGGTCTTCTGGGCAATCATCCTTGACCGCAGCCTAGCGCCGCCAGGCCTCCGCGCAAAGACCGCGGCGGCGCTTCGCCGGGTGAACATCTCTTAATCTTGCTGCCAGCAGACGGAGAGGAGCACCGCGATAGTGGAACCGCCCCGTGAGGACACTCGCCTCGCGACTCAAGGAGCTTCAAGGATGAAACGTCTGATTGCCTCATTCGCCGCGCTCGCCGTGCTTGCCGGCCCGGCCTTCGCCACGACCACGTCGACCCAACCCGTCAAAATGACCAAGCAGCAGAAGAAGCAGGCGGCCAAGCTCGCCCAGAAGAACGCCGCGCATAACGCCAAGACGGCCGCGGCGCCCAAAAAGTCGAACTGAGCGGGCCCCCACTCGCTCTCCCCGTCCGGCGCGTCGCGTCCCCTTTGCGCGCCGGACGGGCCCCCCACCCGAGCTGATGAACACCATTTAACCCCCCGGACACCGGCATGAGAGACGGAGCTCGTTAGTCAGCCCATCACCCGGCATTTGCCGCTGGGCTCAGGAGGAACCTTATGAAAAGATTGATCGCATCGATTGCAGCGATCGGGTTGATTGCAGGGCCCGCATTTGCTGCGCCGTCATCGACAAAGACGGAGACGATGACCACCAGGGCGCCCAACGCCAAGGCGACGACCACCGTAACGACCAAGGTCACGCAGTCGTCGAGCAAGGGCGCGAAGCACCATCGCGCCAGGTCCCACCGAGTGGCGAGCCGAGATCCCGCGAAGACCGGCAAGACGGCCCACAAGACCGCCGCCAGGAAGCCCGCAACCAAGACCACGAAGGGCTGAGGCATCGTAGCCATCCGCGCGGCGCGGTCGTCCACGACTCTCCCTCCTCCGCGCCGCGCGGTGACCACCTTTCCAGATCGATGCCATTGATCGTAGAATCAGCCTCTGGAGCACTTATGGGCCGCAAAATCCTGCTCGTTGAGGACGACCGAGAAACCTCCGCCTATCTCGCCAAGGGATTGGGGCAGGAGGGACATAGCGTCGAGCAGGTCAGCAACGGGCAGGACGGCCTGTTCATGGCGAGCGACGGGAGCTTCGACCTCATCATCCTCGACCGGATGCTGCCGGTGCTCGACGGAGTGTCCGTCCTCAAGGCCTTGCGCGCGGCCCATGTCGAGACCCCGGTCCTGATCCTCTCGGCGCTCGCGTCGGTGGGCGACCGGATCGACGGCCTCGAATCCGGTTCCGACGATTACCTCGTGAAGCCCTTTTCGTTCGCCGAGCTCCTCGCCCGCGTGAACGCGCTGCTGCGCAGGCGGGAGGCGAGGATCGACCCCGCCGAGCATCGTCTCGCCGTCGGCGATCTCGAGATCGATCCGCTTTCGCGGACGGTGAAGCGCGGCGGCAAGAAGATCGATTTAAAGCCGCGCGAATATCTCTTGCTCGAATATTTCGCGCGCAACGAGGGCCGGGTCGTCACGCGAACGATGCTTCTCGAACAGGTCTGGGATTATCATTTCGATCCGGGCACGAACGTGATCGACGTTCATGTGAGTCGGCTCCGGCGCAAGCTCGACGACGGGTTCGAGAAGCCGCTGCTGCACACCGTGCGCGGCGCCGGCTATATGCTGGCGGCTTGAGGAGCTGATCTGAAGCGCTTTCCGACCAGCCTTAGAATCGCGCTGCTCGCCGGGTTGCTCGCGCTGGTGTCGAACCTGGGCGTGATCGGCTTCATCTATTGGCGCACACACGACGAGGAGATGTCGACCCTGCGCCACCAGGTGGTCGAGCAGAGTGCAGTTCTGGAGGACGTCTACCGCCGCGGCGGGAAGGCCGCGACCATCGATGCGATCGACGACACGGTCGCGCTTGCCGACCCCCAGACGGCGGTTGCGCTGCTCGATGGCAAGGGGCGCCAGGTGACCGGCAATCTGGCCGTCAGGCCGCCCTGGAACCTGAGGCTCCAGGAGGGGTATCGCAACACATTGCTTCGGTTGGAGGGCCAGCCGGCCCCGCGCGAGGCCGGGGTGGTGCTCCATCGCCTGCCGGACGGCGCCTGGCTCGTCACCGGCCGCACCGCCGGCGACGGCCTTGCCATTCGCGAGACGCTCGAAAGCTCGCTCCTGATCGCCCTCGCGCTGACGGTGCTGCTCGGCCTGTCCTGCGGCCTGATCCTCGCTCAATATGTCGGCCGCCGGATCGGCGAGATCGTCGCGGTCGCCGACCGCATCAGCGGGCGTGACTTGACGCAGCGCGTCCGGCTTTCGGGCGCCGGCGACGCGTTCGACCGGCTGGGCCAGCAGATCAACGCGATGCTCGACCGCATCGCCTCGCTGATGGACGAGCTCCGGATGCTCACGGATTCCCTCGCGCATGACCTGCGCTCGCCCGTGAGCCGGCTTCGTGCCGCGGCCGACGCGGCGGCGAGAGCCAACGATCCGGAAGAGCGCGACCAACTGCTCGGCAATGTGATGCGCCAGGCCGATTCGCTGATGCGGATGCTGAGCACGGTGCTCGAGATCAGCCGGTCGGAGGCGCTGACCGGGCGCAAGCAGTTCAGCTGGTTCGACCCGGGCGCCCTCGGCTCCGAGCTCAGCGAAATGTATGAGCCTGTCGCCGAGGAGGCGGGTGCCCCGCTGCGCTTCGACCGGGATGCCAAGCTGCCGTCGCTGTTCGGCCACCGCCAGCTTCTCGCCCAGGCGATCAGCAACCTGATCGAAAATGCGATCCGCTACGGCTCATCGGGCGGCGCGATCCGCGTCGCGGTGCATCGGGTGGCAAGTAAATTGCGCATCGAGGTGGCGGACCGCGGGCCCGGAATCCCGAGCGAGCTTCGAAGCGAGGCACGCCGGCGCTTCGGGCGCCTCGACTCCAGCAGGTCCGACGAGGGCGCGGGCCTCGGTCTCGCGCTGGTCGAGGCAATCGCGCACCTTCACGACGGTCAGTTGCTTCTCGGGGACAACCATCCGGGCCTGGTGGCCGCGCTCGAGCTCCCGGTCAGCCCTCGATGACGACCTTGGAGCCGATCCTGGTCAGGCCGTAGAGCTTCTCCGCGAACTTCATCGGCAATCGCACGCAGCCGTGGCTCGCCGGATAGCCCGGGTTGTTCCCGCCGTGGAGCGCGATCCCATATTCGTCGATGCGCTGCATGAACGGCATCGGCGCATTGTCGTATTTCTTCGATCGATAGAAGGGCTTTTTCTCGAGGATCGACCAGAAGCCGAGCGGAGTGACCATGCCGCGCTTGGCGCTCGAGATCGTTGCGGCGCCGACCAAAGTGTCGCCGCGATAGGCGTAGATCATCTGCGTCAGCAGGTCGATGACGATGCGCGAATCGCCCTCCTTCGGGATCGACGACGCCCACACATACTGGCCCGGTGCGAGGCCCGCCCGGCCGAAGGTCGCGACCAGGTCCTTGTGCGCTTGCGGAGCGTTGCCCTGCGTCCAGCGATACGGAAGCTCCATTGCCTCCGGAACAGGAGCCGGCATCGCGACCCTCGTCGACGGTGCCGTGGAGCAGCTCGCCAGCAACGCCGCCGCGACTGCCGCAATTCCCCATTTGCTGATCGTGCGCACTGCCCCGTTCTCGCCAGTTGTTTCGGCTGCAACTGACAACGCGAGCAGCGGTTGCAAGTCAATCCAGCGGTAAACCGCCGGTTACCGGTTAACTCTCGTTGTGGCGCGCTAGGAGAGAGCCTTGGCAACAGCCTCGCGCGACTGCGCATGGAGCTCCCAGAAATTGCGGACCGAACGGCCAGCCAGCTTCTCCTGGAGGACGGCGAGGTGCGAATTCCAGCCGCCGCCGAAATCCTGGAAACCAGTGGGGCTCTGGATTCCGCTGTGCGTCAGCACCAGCCGGGTCCGGTCACCCTCCGGAAACAGCTCGTAGGTCACCCTGCCGTTCTTGCCACCCTGGAAGGTCGTCTCGAGCAAGCGCGGCGGCTCGAAGCGAAGGACCTTCTCGGTCCAGACGGCGCCTTTGAACCCGGCATGACTCTCCGGGTATGGGACCGCTTCGTCCGACAGCTTGTCGTGATCGACCAGCAGCTCGAATTCGCTGTCGGGCCGGGCGTCCGTGCCGCCCATGAACCATCGCGAGCGAAGCTCCGCCTCGGTGAGATAGCGCCACACCGTCTCGACGGGCGCATCGAGGATTCGCTCCATGCGGAGCGTGTCGGGGGCGGTCTTCTCGATCGGTACGCGGATTGCTGTTGCGGCATTAGCCATGTGGCTTCTCCTTCTTGTTCCTGTCTGTCTCGTCGCGATCGGCCTCGACCAGCGCCTGGAGTCGATCCAGCCGCACGGTCCAGAACTTCTCCCATTGCCTCAGCCAGCGCTCGGCCTCGGCGAGTGGCTCGGCTTTGAGGCTGCAGATTTGCTTCCGCCCGGTCTTGCGCCGCGCGACCAGGCCGGCGCTTTCGAGCACCTTCACGTGCTTGGACGCTCCGGCGAAGGTCATCCGGAACGGCTCGGCCAACTCGCCGATCGACTTCTCGCCGAGCGCGAGGCTGGCGAGCATTCCGCGGCGGGTGGGATCGGCGAGCGCCTGAAAGGTCACGTCGAGTCGTTCTTCAACCATGTGGTTGAATATGGAGCGGAGCGATTGGATTGTCAACCGTTTGGTTGAATTACCCCGGTCGCAGTTCATTTGACACCCGAAACGACGAGGCGCAGTGGTCGCGCGCCGGCGGCGGCAAATGGGGGATGATTGGGCCGGCCACACTCGAGACCCGTTTGCGCATCCAAGGGTGCTGGCCATGAAAATGACAAACATGCGGCTTTTGACGATTTGTGCGGCGTCTTCCCTGTTCCTACTCGCAGGGCAGGCCCGGGCAGCGGACGACCCCCGCGTTGCGGCGGAGGTCATGGCGTTGGCGCGTGCCCAGTGGGCCGCGGAAATGTCGGGCCAGCCCACCGCCCAGCAGATGGCGTCCGTTGCCGACGACTATACCGAATTCAATCCGGACTATCCGACACGCATCGATGGCAAGGCGATGGCCGTCGGCATGGCCGAGGTGCCGCCCGACGCGAAGAGCGTCTTTGCCGACATGAGCAACCCGAAGGTGCAGGTGTACGGCGACACCGCGATCCTGACCTACAATTACGCGGGGATCACGCGAGGTGCCGATGGCAAGGTCAGGCCGTCAGTCGCAAAATCGACGCGCGTTTATGTGCGCCAGGGCGGACGCTGGATGCTGGTGCATGCCAACTTCGCGCCCGTCGTTCCGCCGCAGAATTAGTAGGCGCTCGGCCCGGAGGCCCGCCGCCGCTCGCGCGGCGGGTCGCCGGCCTCACTCCCATTCGATCGTGCCGGGCGGCTTCGACGTATAGTCGTAAACCACGCGGTTGATGCCCTGCACCTCGTTGACGATGCGGGTGGCGACCCGGCTGAGGAACTCGGGATCGAAGTGGAAGACGTCGGCGGTCATGCCGTCGACGCTGGTGACCGCGCGAAGGCCGCAGACATAATCATAGGTGCGGTAATCGCCCATCACGCCGACGGTGCGCACCGGCAGGAGTACGGCAAACGCCTGCCAGATCGCATCGTACAGGCCGGCGTTGCGGATCTCCTCGAGATAGATGGCGTCGGCCTTGCGCAAGATGTCGCACTTCTCTTGGCTGACCTCGCCCGGGATTCGGATCGCGAGGCCCGGCCCGGGAAACGGGTGCCGGTCGACGAAGGCTTCCGGCAGCCCGAGCTCGCGCCCCAACTCCCGCACCTCGTCCTTGAACAATTCCCGCAGCGGCTCGACGAGTTGCATGTTCATCCGCTCGGGCAGGCCGCCGACATTGTGGTGGCTCTTGATCGTCACCGACGGCCCGCCGGTGAAGCTGACGCTCTCGATCACGTCGGGGTAGAGCGTGCCCTGTGCGAGGAAGTCGGCGCCGCCGATCTTGTTCGCTTCGGCTTCGAACACGTTGATGAACTCGGCGCCGATGAACTTGCGCTTCGCTTCGGGGTCGGTGACGCCGCCCAGGCCCGCGAGGAAGTCCGCGCTCGCATCCACGCGGACCAGCGGGATGTTGTAGCTTCCCCGGAACAGCGAGACGACCTGTTCGGCCTCGCCGAGGCGCATCAGGCCGTGATCGACGAACACGCAGGTCAGCTGCGCGCCGATCGCCTCGTGGATCAGGACCGCCGCCACCGCGCTGTCGACCCCGCCCGACAGCCCGCAGATCACGCGCCCATCGCCTACCTGATCGCGAATTTCCGCAACCTTGGCTTGCCTGTAGCTGGCCATCGTCCAATCGCCCGCGCAGCCGCAGATGTGCCGGGCGAAATTGGCGAGCAGCTTCCCGCCGTCCGGGGTGTGCACGACCTCCGGGTGGAACATCAGCGAATAGCGCCTGGCCTCCTCGTCGGTCGCGATTGCGAAAGGCGCGCCGTCCGATCGGGCGACGACCTCGAATCCCGGCGCGAGAGTCTCGACCCGGTCGCCGTGGCTCATCCACACCTGGTGCTTGTCGCCGACGTTCCACAGCCCGTCGAACAGAGCGCTGGACGCGACGACCTCGATGAACGCCCGGCCGAACTCCTTTTGATCGGAAGTCACGACCTTTCCGCCGAGCTGCTGATGCAGCGTCTGCTGGCCGTAGCAAATCCCGAGCAGGGGAACGCCGCTGTCGAACACTTGCCGCGGGGCCCGCGGACTTTCCGCTTCGATGACCGAAGCCGGTCCGCCGGAAAAGATCACGCCCTTGGGCCGGAGCCGCTCGAAGGCCTCCGTCGCGGCGTTGAACGGAACGATCTCGGAATAGACTCCCGCCTCGCGGACGCGCCGGGCGATCAGCTGAGTCACCTGGCTACCGAAGTCGATGATCAGGATGGATTCGGTGGGCTGGACCGTCATGCGTGGCCGATAGGGAGCCTTCCGGCGGTAGTAAAGTTGAGGGCCGCTTGCGGTCCGGCGTGACTAAGGAGCGTCTCTCACGCGTTCGCGCGCCAGCGCACCGTCCACCGAAAATGGTCCCGGGCCGAATGCCGCCAGAACAAGAATGCCGCCGATATACAGCAAGCTGATTTCGAAGCCCGGTGGTCCGAAGAGCGGCCCCTGACCGGTCAGGCCGATCGTGTTCACCGAGCTGAACCCGTAATGGATGTGGATTGTGCTCATCGCGACCAGATGCAGAATGATCAGCGGGACGCTGAGAAGCAGCACGAACGCGCCGACGATGAGTGCGAAGCCGCCGATGAGTTCCACCAGCGTCACAAACCATGCGGTAAAATGCGGAAAAGGCACCGCGAGATAAGTCAACAAGGCAGCGAACTTGTCCGGGCCGCGGTGAAGCTTGGCATAGCCGTGCGCCAGGAAACCATAGCCGATCACGAGCCTGAGCAAGAGGAGCGCAATCGGTCTGGCAGCAGAAAGACCGCCGATCTGCGGGAAGCGACGGGCAGCAGACGAGGTACGAATCGGATCCTCCATTATTCCGGGGGCACGTGGGGCGATGCGCAAAGCGGATTTTCGGCAACGCTGTGGCGTTCCGGGCTGAACCGCGCATGGCCAAGAGCAAAGTTCGCGCAAAATGCGACCACGTTAGGAAATCGTTTACCGCACCGGGTTAATGGCGACTCATGATGCGCCACCTCGCGCTGAAAGCCTCGGCGTTCGCGCTCCTCGGGCTTGCCGCAGCCGTTCCGGCCGCCGCCGAAAGCGGACCGATGCCCCCCGGCATCACGAGCCTGGACGGTCCGCGCTGGACCACCTGTTTCCTGCTCGATCGCGCATCGGGCGAGAAGTGGGTCAGCGGCATCTTCGAGGCGCCGGCTGCACGGCCGGTCGATGAGGCCGGCTGGCTTCGACAACTCAGGGCCAGGTTCAGCCTGTCGGCGGACACCGTCGGCGGCTGCAGCGTCGAGGAATCGCGGGACGACGCGATCTGGCGTCATGCCGTGCTCACGGACGAGGACCCGCTCCATCCGGCGGCCATTATCGAGGTTGCCGACTGGGTCCCTGAATCCGCGCGCAGGATCGCGTTTGCGGCAACTGCCGAAACGACGGAACCGATTGCGTTCGCCGAGGCTTTGGAGCCCGTCGCCGTTGCACAGGAGCCCCAGCCGGCGACTTTGGTTGCGCAGCCCGCGGCCCTTCCCACCACCCGATTCGCGGATGAATCCGAATTCCAGCGGCAATATGCCGAATATGAGCGGCGGCTCGCCGAGCAGAAGCGCCAGGTGGAAGCCTTCAGGCAGGCGCAAACCGACGTCGC
>DASURT010000246.1:0-14879 GCA_036375515.1 Sphingomicrobium sp. | reverse complement strand
AGTCCGGGGCGTCTCAACGACCTCCGCCACGTCGTCTACAAACGCGCGGACGAGCCTTATCGCCACTCGCGGCGCAACCTCGGCCTGATGATGCGCGAGGGGTTGCTCAAGGAAAACATCGACGGCGAGGCTCTGCTCTGGGCGCACAACCGGTTGATCGCGAGGGCCGAGGAGCGGCGGATCCTGATGGTGATCTCGGACGGCGCCCCGGTTGACGATTCGACCGCGTCGGCGAATGGTGGGAGCTATCTGGAGCGCCACCTTCGGCAGGTGATCGAGTGGATCGAGAAGCGCTCGAGCGTCGAGTTGCTCGCGATCGGCATCGGCCATGACGTGACCCGCTACTACAGCCGCGCCGTCACGATCATGGATGCCGACCAGCTCGCCGGGGCGATGGTCGACCAATTGGCCAGATTGTTCGAGAGCCCCTGAAGCGCGCAAAAAATTGGGCCCGGCGCAATTACTCGCACCGGGCCCCCCTCGTTACGCGACGCGAGGGAACTTGTCCGTTTCCAGACGTGACGGGGAAAAGGGGACAAACCCCGTCGGATGCAGGGCTTATGCGCGATTCGCGGGCAATGGACGCTGAACGCGAAATGCAGCTATCGTTCAGGAAAACCTCGTCAACTCAAAGCCTTGGACATGGCCCACAAGCCGATTTCCTTTGGCCGTTGAACGCGCGATAAACGCTGGTTCGCGCTTTCGCGGGCGCAAGAGGGGGCGGCCATGTCACCACCTGTGCGCATTCTGATTGGGCTGGCGGCGGGCCTGGCATGCGGATTCGCGCTCGCGTCGGGTGGCATTCACGCCGACAGCATGGTCGTGACGACGGCCGACACGCTCGGCGGCTTGTGGATCGCGGCGCTCCGGATGACGATCCTGCCGCTGGTCTTCGCGCTGGTCGTGACCGGCATTGCCGCCCGGGTCGAGACAGCGACCCTCGCGGGTGGCGTGACGCGCCTGTCGTTCGTTGTGTTCGTGGTGATCCTGGTTGCCGGAGTGACGATTGTCGCGCTGGTCGTGCCGTTGTTGTTGTCGTTATGGTCGACTCCGCCGGAATCTGCGGCTGCGATTGGCCACGCATTGTCGATCGGCGCGAAGCTCCCACCAGTGCCCGGACTGGGGGAGATGTTGCGTGGGTTCATACCGATAAACGTGTTCAGCTCTGCCGCCGCCGACAACATGCTGCCAGTGGTCGTGTTCGCGCTGGTTTTCGGATTCGCCGTCGCCAGCGGTCCCGGCGACCGGCGGGCGGGGCTCGCCACCTTCTTCGAATGGATCCGCGAAACGATGCTCGTGATCGTCGGCTGGGTGCTGTTACTGGCGCCGTTCGGCGTGTTCATGCTTACCCTCGAACTCGGCGTGAAGACCGGTTTCAGCGCGATCGGAGCGCTCGTTCAATATGTACTTTTAGTGATCGCGATGGCCGTGTTCGCGACTGGCCTCGCATATGCGGTTGCGCGGATTGCCGGTGGCACTGGAATCCGGAGTTTCGCCCGCGCCGCGGCGCCGCCCCAGTCGATCGCATTCAGCATCCGCTCCTCGGTCGCGACTCTTCCGGCGATGATCGAGGCATGCACCCGGCAGTTGCGGTTGCCAAAGCACGTGATTTCCGTGACTCTTCCCCTGGCTGTCTCGATATTCCGCATCTGCGGCCCGATGGCGAGCTTCACCGTGGCCATTTACGCGGCGCATGTCCTTGGCATCCCACTCGGACCCTATCAGCTGGCGGTTGGCGGTTTCGTCGCGATCATCGTCATTGCTGCGGGAGCGGGGGTGCCTGGAGAGATCACCTATTTCGCGACCTACATCCCGATTTTCAACAGCATGGGCATACCGATCGAGATACTGGTGCTGTTAGTCGCGGTTTCGATGATTCCGGACATGTTCAACACCGTTGCCAACGTCACCATGGACATGGCGGCGACCACGGTCGTGGCCCGGCTCGCGGGCCACAAATCAGTCGCCGGGGAGGCGCCGGCGCCGGAGCTGGTCGCCGGCGAGTAACCGTCAGGCCGCGGGCTGCTCCGCGACCTTCTTCGCGATCTCGCGCTTGAGCTTGCGGACCTTGGGCGAAAGCTTGTCGTCGCTGGTCTTCAACAGCCAGTTGTCGAGGCCGCCGACATGCTCGACCGAGCGCAGGCCGTGGGTCGACACGCGCAGCTTCACGCTCTGGCCCAGAACGTCCGAGATCAAGGTGACGTTCTGCAGGTTGGGCAGGAACGTCCGCTTCGTCTTGTTATTGGCGTGGGAAACATTGTGTCCCACCTGCCGGCCCTTGCCGGTCAGCTCGCAAACCCGCGACATGGTCTTTAATCCTGATTTGATCGAGCGCTTGGGCGCGCCCGGAAAGCGCCGCCCGTTACCTCCTCGGGGCTGGCTCGTCAACGTCGCTCGGCGGGAAACGCAGGCAACCGAAACAGCCGCGATTGCGTTGATCCTCCCGAAGCAGGAGAAAACGACCGATGCGCGCAATCCTCCTGGTCCTCATCATCGCCGTGGCCGCGATCCTCGTCGCGGTTGCAACCGGCTTCCTCGATGTCAACCAGATTCGGGGCGCGAAGGCGCCGGCGGTCGCGGTGACAGGCAATGGCGTCGTCGCCAGGGGCGGGCAGGCCCCGACCTTCGACGTCGAGACCGGATCGGTGAAGGTCGGCTCGAAGGAAGCGACCGTCAGAGTGCCGGCGCTCCAGGTCGAACGGCCGGCAGACCAGGCTGCCGCGGCGTCCAACAACGCCCAATGATTCGGTCGCCATGGCTGACAGCCGGGCCGTGCTGGGCTAGCCGGCACGGATGGCGTTTCCCTTGCCTCGGCCGATGCGCCGCGCGCTCGATCTCGCGCGTGAGGCCGCCGCGGCGGGCGAGGTGCCGGTCGGCGCCGTTGTCACCCTGGGTGAGGAGATCGTCGCCGAAACCCGCAACGCGATGCGTGGCTCGGCCGACCCGACCGCGCATGCCGAGATGGAGGCGATTCGGGCGGCCGCCGCGAAGCTCGGCGCATCCCGCCTCGACGAATGCGCGCTCTGGGTGACGCTCGAGCCCTGCGCGATGTGCGCGGCGGCAATCTCCCTCGCGCGGATCAAGGCGCTGCGTTTCGGCGCCGAGGACCCGAAAGGGGGCGCAGTCGTTCACGGGCCCCGGATTTTCTCGCAGCCCACCTGCCATCACCGGCCCGATGTGCTTGGGGGAATCGGCGAGCGGGAATCGGCGGAGCTGCTCAGGGCCTTTTTCGCCGGGCGCCGCTAGGTCCCGCATCGGTCGACCGGAACGGGACGAGCCGGATTTCGACCCTGCGGTTCGCTGCGCGCTGAGTCTCCGTCACGTCGACCGGGTAGAGCGGCTCGGTTTCGCCAAAGCCCTTCGAGGCGATCCGCGCCTTCGCCACCCCGTGTCGCGACAAATAAGCGGCGACCGCGCTCGCCCGCTTGTCCGACAGCGACTGGTTTACCGGAGGGGTGCCAGTGGTATCGGTGTGGGCCAGCACGTCGACGTAGGTCTGGCTGCTCGTTTTGACGGTCCGCGCGATCTCGAGGAGCGTCGCGTCGAACTGGGGCCTCACTTCGGCGCTTCCCGCCTCGAAGGTGAAGGCCGCGGGGATCCGGACCAGGATCCCGTCGGGAAGCCGGATCACGTCGACCCCGATCCCTGCCGTCTGCCGGCGAAGCTCATTGTCGAGCGCCGCAAGATAGGCCGGCGCGGCGGCGGGCGAGAGCGGGCGGATTCCGGCCGACCGCATCCTGGCCGAGCGCGACTTTCGACCAGCAATGACATCGCCGGAAAGATAGGGCGCCGTGACTCCGAGCGGAGTGAAGGCGGCGGGGACGACGACCGGCGGCGGCCGGGTGGCGCAGGCCGCGACGGCGAGGGCTGAACCGCAAAGGACAAGTACTGACAAGCTGCGCCGAATGTGCATTGCAGGGGCTCCGGGCCGTGCTGTGTGAGGCCGATGAAACCGGCGCATGGCGCCGATGGTTCCACCTGTGAATCGAACCGCTGCTTGTGAAGCACCGTGGCCGGAGGCTACACTCGCCGGAAATGCGCCTATGAGCGATCACATATCCCCCATTCCCTGGGCCGACGTCCTCATCATTCTCGCCCTGATCGCTCTCAACGGCGTCTTCGCCATGAGCGAGCTGGCGATCGTCTCTTCGCGCGAGGCGCGTCTCAAGGCCATGGCGAAAACCGGCATCGGCGGAGCGCGATGCGCGCTGGACCTGGCCGCGGAGCCCGGGCGGTTTCTCTCGACGGTGCAGATCGGGATCACCCTGATCGGCATTCTCGCCGGCGCCTATTCGGGTGCGAGCCTTGGCGGGCCCGTCGCCGAACGACTGGCCCTTATGGGGATCGATCCGAAAACGGCCCAACCGCTCGGCTTCGGACTGGTCATCGTCGTGACCACCTTCGTGTCGCTGATCGTCGGCGAGCTTGTGCCCAAGCAATTCGCGCTCCGCTCGCCGGAAACGATCGCGGTCATCGTCGCGCGTCCGATGCGGATGCTTTCGAGGGCCGCCGCTCCGGTCGTGTGGCTGCTCGACCGCACGAGCGCGTCGATCTTCCACCTGCTCGGGCTCGATCGCGAATCGAAGAACCAGGTGACCGCGGAGGAGCTTCATCTCGTGGTCGCCGAAGCGCAAACCGCCGGCGTGCTCGAGGAAAGCGAGCGGGCGATCATCTCCGGCATCGTGCGCCTCGCGGATCGGCCCGTGCGCGAAGTCATGACCCCGCGAACCGAGGTCTATTGGATCGACATTGGGGCGTCTCCGGGCGAGACCCGGCAGGCGCTGCTGGAAGCGCCGCACAGCCGCGTCCCGGTCGCCGACGGCTCGATCGAGAATATCGTCGGAGTGATCCAGCTTCGCGATGTGCTTGCCGCCGCCCTCGAAGGCGAGGCGATCGACCTCAGGCAACTCTGCCGCCGCGCGCCGGTTATCCCGGATCTCATGGACGCGATGGACGCGCTGGCCGTCCTGCGGAGCGCCGACGTTCCGCTTGCGCTCGTCCACGACGAATACGGGCACCTCGACGGGATCGTCACTCCGGGAAGCATCCTCGCGGCGCTCGGCGGCACGTTCGCCCACGACGTCGAGCAGGGGGAGGAGCCGCCGCTCGTCGAACGCGAGGACGGAAGCTGGCTGGTCTCGGGCGCGGCAAGCGCCGACCTGCTCGCCGACCGGCTCGGAATCCGGCTGCCGGCGGATCGCGACTTTTCCACGGTGGCCGGCTTTGCGCTGTCGGTCCTCAAGCACCTTCCCGAAACCGGCGAGACGTTCCGGCACGACGGCTGGTTGTTCGAGATCGTCGACCTCGACGGCCGCAAGATCGACAAGCTCATCGCATCGCGTCCGCGCAAGAGGCCCGCCGCGGAGCGGGCGGAAGCGGTCGGCTAGGCGGAGGTCAGCTTGCCGAACTTCTGCTCGTAGCCGTCGATGTCGCCGCGGGCGAGATAATCGGCCTGCTCCACGATTCGGTCACGGGTCAAACGGCCGCGGAAGGCGCCGAGTTGGGCGTCGACCCGCTCGATTTCCGTCGGCGTCAGATGCGCCAGCTGGTCGAAACGATGGAAGCCGAGATCGTGGAGAGCGTCCGCCAGCTTCGGGCCGATCCCCTTGAGCAGCAGGAAATCGTCGGCCGTCCCCGTCTCTCCGTCGAGCTTGCGGCGAACACGTGCGCCGAGCAGCTCGCCGGTGACATCGCTGGCCGCGGCGGCCGCTTCTCCGGCGAGCCCGCGACCTTCGGGCGGCCGGGAATGCGCCATGTGCGGACGAACCGGAGCGCTGTCGGTCAGCCGCACGCTCTGGCGCGGCCGGAGGAACAGGAAGGCGAGAACCAGCGCGATCGCGAGCGCAATGACGATGTAGGGCCAATAATCGCGAATGAGATCCATGGTCACCATTTCCACTGTGCGTTGTACCGACGGCGAAGCTCGACCAGATAGGCGAGCAGGAGGCCAATAAGGAAGCCCGCGAGCGAGGCTATGCCGGCTTCGGCGATCAGCGGCAGGCCGCCCTTCGCGCCGGACCAGCTCGCGCTGCTGACTCCGGGCAGGCTGTCCATGATGCGCACGAGCTCGCCGCGCTGGAAGTCATCGGCCGATCCGGACAGAATGATGCGCCTCGTCAGCGGGTCGTGGTGCAGCCGGGCGGTGACCTGCGTCATCTCGTAATCAGCCAGGGTCTGGCGCGCGCTTCGTTCAACCACGCCGGTGAACCGGCCGGCGGCGCCGAGCGGACCGTGCCACAGGATCGCGGCCGCGATGGAGGCGAGCGCGCCGAGCGTCAGAATGCCGGCCCGTTTGGCCCGCCGGAACGCGACCAGGCCGGCGACGGCGCCGATTAGCAGGCCGGCGGCAAAGACCGGCCAGAAATAGGTCCACAGCGCGTTCACGCGGTCTCCCGTGCAAGCTCCCGCCAGCCGATGTCCCGGCGGTGGAAGCCATCGGCGAAGTCGATCTGGTCGACGGCGCGATAGGCTCGCGCCCGGGCGTTGGCGAAGCTGTCGGCGACGGCCGTGACCGCGAGGACCCGCCCGCCTCTGGCGATGAGCGACCCGTCGCTCAATGCCGTGCCGGCGTGAAAGACGGTCACCCCTTCGATCCGTTCGGCCGCCTCGATCTCGCGGATCAGGCCGCCGCTCGTCGGGGTTCCGGGATATCCGCGGGCCGCGACGATCACCGTCATCGCATGTTTGGGCGCGAGTTGCGGCGGCCCCATTTCGGCAAGCCTGCCGGTGGCGACCGCGTACAACAGCTCGGCGAAGTCGCCCTCGATCAGCGGCATGACCGCCTCGCATTCGGGATCGCCGAAGCGAACATTGTACTCGATCAGCTTCGGGCCCTCGGCGGTCAGCATCAGCCCCGCATAAAGCAGGCCGCTGAACGGAGTCCCCGCGGCGGCGAGCGCCGCGGCGGTGGGGCGCACGATTTGATCCATGGCGCGCCGCTCGAGCTCGGGCGTCAGGACCGGCGCGGGCGCATAGGCGCCCATTCCGCCGGTGTTCGGGCCGGTGTCGCCTTCGCCGACCCTCTTGTGGTCCTGGGCCGAGGCGAGCGGCAGGGCCGTTTCGCCGTCGACAAGCGCGAACAGGCTCGCTTCCTCGCCCTGGAGGAACTCCTCGATCACCAGCGGCGAATCGCCCGCGGCATCGATCGCGGCCTCGGCTTCGGCGCGGCTCGTCGCGACCGTCACGCCCTTGCCCGCGGCAAGGCCGTCGGCCTTGATCACGACGGGAATCGTGAACCGTTCCAGGGCGGCGCGGGCGTCCTCGGCCCGCTCGACACGGACATAGTCGGCGGTCGGGATGCCGTTGGCGCGGCACAGGTCCTTGGTGAAGCCCTTGGATCCCTCGAGCCGGGCCGCCGCCGCGTTCGGGCCGAACACCGCGATCCCGGCCTCGCGCAAGGCATCGCCCACGCCGGCGACCAGCGGCGCCTCCGGGCCGGCCACGACGAGGTCGATCGCATTGCCTCTCGCGAGCGCGACGATCGTCGGGGCGTCGCAGGGGTCGGCGGGCACGCATTCCGCCCAGCGGCCGATCCCGGGATTGCCCGGCGCCGCGATCAACCGCTCGCAGCTTGGCGATTGCCTAAGGCGCCAGGCGAGCGCATCCTCGCGACCGCCCGAACCCAAAAGCAAGATATTCATGGACCTTCCTGACGATACGCCTCCCGGCCTGTTAGCGGACGTGGCTTCGGGCGACAATTCGCCAGCGCTGACCGTCAGCGAGCTTTCGGGCGCGCTCAAGCGGACGATCGAAACGTCATTCGGCCACGTCCGCGTGCGCGGCGAGGTTTCGGGCTTCAAGCGCCACAACTCGGGCCACTGCTATTTCACGTTGAAGGACGAGAATGCGTGCATCGACGCGGTGATCTGGCGAAGTGGCGCGGCGGCGCTCGCGTTCAAGCCCGAGGATGGCGCCGAAGTGATCGCCTCCGGCAAGCTCACGACTTATCCGGGCCGCTCGAAATATCAGATCGTCGTCGAGCGCATGGAGCTGGCCGGAGAGGGCGCTCTGCTCGCCCTGCTCGAGCGGCGGCGCAAGGCGCTTGCGGCCGAAGGGCTGTTCGACGCGACGCGCAAGCGCAAGCTGCCGTTCCTGCCGCGGGTGATCGGTGTCGTCACCTCGCCGACCGGAGCGGTGATCCGCGACATCCTCCACCGGCTCGAGGACCGCTGCCCGACGCGCGTGATCCTCTGGCCCGTGCCGGTCCAGGGAGAGGGCGCGGCCGCCCGCGTTGCCGAGGCAATCCGCGGGTTCCCCTCGATCACTCCAAGGCCCGACCTGCTGATCGTGGCGCGTGGCGGCGGTTCGATCGAGGACCTGTGGCCGTTCAACGAGGAGGAGGTGGTGCGGGCCGCGGCCGAGTCCGCGATTCCCCTGATCTCCGCGGTCGGTCACGAAACGGACACGACCTTGATCGACCATGCGGCGGATCGTCGCGCGCCGACCCCGACCGCCGCTGCGGAAATCGCCGTTCCGGTCCGCTCGGAGCTCTTCGCGCAATTGGCCGAGCTGGGCCACCGCGCCCGGCACTGCCTCGCCCGGCGGGCCGACCGCGCGCGCGAGCGACTGGAGCTGACGGCATCGCGCTGGCCCGAGCCGCGGGCGCTTTTCGCGCCGCCGGCCCAGCGGGTCGATGATCTGGGCGAGCGGCTTCCCCGGTCGCTTTCCGCGCGCGCGGGCCACGCGCGCGCGGATATGAACCTTGTCGCGGGCCGGTTCCGGCGCGAGCTCGTGGATCAGCGCATTGAACGCCTGACCGAGCAACTCGCGGGGCTCTGGAGGCTGGCGGAACTGGCCCACCCCGAACAGCCGCTAAAGCGCGGCTTCGCGCGGGTGACGGGCCGCTCGGGCAAGACCGTCGTCCACGCCGCCGATGCCCGCGCGGAGCGCCTTCTCACGCTCCGGTTCGGCGACGGGTCCGTCGATGCGTCGGTCGACGGCGACGCCGCGAATCCGGCGCCGGTTGAGCGCAAGCCGCGGCGCTCCTACATGCCGTCGCAGCCCGGCCTGTTCGACCGGCCGGAGGAGTAGAGCCATGCTGATGACAGGAAGCGGGAAAGCCGCTCGAGTGCATTATCTGCCCGGCACCTTCCGCCTGCTGTCCGACGGCGACCACGTCATTTGCGCGGTGACCGGCGAGCGCATCCCCATCCACGAATTGCGCTACTGGAGCGTCCAGCGGCAGGAACCCTATGTGGATGCCGAGGCGAGCCTCGAAGCCGAAAACCGCGCCGCGCGCTAGCGAATGCGGCGCACCTTCACGGCTCGATAGGCTCCGATTTCGGCCCAATAGCTGCCGAGCGCCCCGTGCGTGATCAAGACCTTCGCGCCGATCTTCGGCGCGAAAATATCGGACGGCTCCGTCGATTCCCACGTCGATTGCGGCTCGGCCAGCCCGAAGCGGATAAAGCCGTTCGCAATCGGCTGGAACGACGCGAGGGTGGTGTTGAGCTCTTTCGGCTCGTCGTCGGCGTCCCGGTTCTTTGAACCCGAGAAGAACGGGAAGCTCGGGAGCGAGAAACCGAACAGGGAGCGGCGGACCTGCTTGACCTGGGTGCGATCGACGATCGCGACATCGCCGCGCGTCGTGGCCGTCACCAGCGCCGACGCGGCCTGGTCGTAACAGGCCAGGCGGGCCGCATTGTCCTTGACCGCCTGGCAATTCTGGATCGCGGTCACCAGCTGCGACTGGCCCATCTTCGGATTGGCCGCCGGTGCCGGCGCGGCCGCCGCCGCAAGGGCGGTCGCGATCGAAAGCGCGCTGATCATTTCCAGGGGTCCTCGCAAAGCTCGTTATCGTGCGTCAGCCTGAACAGGCCCGTCCCGAAATTCAATCTGTGCCTCAAATGCAACACCGCTGAAATGTTCTGCAAGCGGCGGGCTCGCATTGATTGTCTCCCCCGGAATGTTTGGCCATACAAGTCCCACTACCGTGAGGCTGGGCTCGCGCGCCGTGTTTTGCGTGCGCCGTCGGTTTCACGGCTCGTCGAAGGGGACAATCATGCGCTATTCCAAGACTTCTCTGCTCGCGACCACGCTATTGGCGGGCGTCGCAATCGCCACTCCGGCCCTTGCCCAGGAGGCGACCGCGCCGGTCTGCCCGCCCGGCACTCCGGCCGGCACCAATGGCTGCGTAGCGCCGGATACGGCCAATGCGGCGGCGCAAGCTCCGGTGGCGCAGGTAGCGCCGGCGCCCGAGCCCGCCTCCTCCGAGCAGATCGTCGTTACCGGATCGCGTATCGTTTCGCCGAACATCGTGTCGCTCGCTCCGGTCCAGGTCGTCGGCGAGCAGGACATCGATCGGGCGGCCGCCATCAACGTGCAGGAAGTCCTGCTCGAGAACCCGGCTTTCGGCACGCCCGCCCTCAGCACGACCAACTCGGCCTTCCTCACGTCCGGCGCGGGCACGGCCACGGTCGATCTTCGCGACTTCGGTTCGAACCGCACCCTGGTCCTGATCAACAACCGACGCGTCGTCGGCGGAATCGGTGGTTCACCGATCGTCGATTTGAACACGATTCCGACGCAGTTCATCGAGCGCGTCGACATCCTGACCGGCGGCGCTTCGTCGCTTTACGGTTCGGACGCGGTCGCGGGCGTCGTCAACTTCATCTACAAGCGCAACTTCGAAGGCCTCCTGATGGAGGGCCAGTACGGCATCACCCAGCGCGGAGACTATCCGCGCTACCAGGTCAGCGCGACCGCTGGCGCGAACGTCGCCGATGGCCGCGGCAACGTCATGATCCACCTCGGCTATTCGGACGACAAGGGCCTGCTATCGCGCGATCGCAGGAACACGCGCATCGACGGTGTGAATAGATTCGCTTACGTTACGGGTGATCCGGCGGACTACACCACGTCTCAGGAGCCGTTCTTCTCGAGCTTTACGCCGCAGGGTCGTTTCTTTACCACTGGTGGGCAATTTACCTTCGACCGCAATGGTGTCCTACAACCCTGCTTCAGCACCAATGGCACGAGTTGCGGCGGCGCGCCGAACGGGTTCAACCGTCAGTTCTTCCGCACCCTGTCGACCCCGGTCAAGCGCTGGCTGTTCGCGGAGCGTAGCCACTTCGACATTACGGATAACATCACCTTCATCACCGAAGCGACCTACGCCAAGACGTCGGCCAAGACCGAAATCGAACCGGTTCCGCTCGACGTCGCGAACATCTTCATCAACACCGCCGCGGCGCCGATCCAGAGCAGGGTCCAGACAGGTCCGGGCACGTTCACAATCGTCGACAACCCGCTCGTCCCGACCGCGATCTTCAACGCGGCAACCGACACCGATGGCGACGGGCTGCGTGACATCGGCTTCTCTCGCCGCCTTCTGGAATTCGGCACACGTCATTACACGGCCGACCGCGACTTCTTCCGGATCGTGGCTGGCCTGGAAGGCAAGCTGTTCAACGACCGGTGGCACTGGGATCTGACCTATAACTTTGGCCGAACCGAAGAGCAGCAGATCGCGAACGGCGACGTGAACATCCAGAATTTCCAGAACGCCTTCGCCGCGGTCACGGAATCTCCGCTTGTCATTGATCCGATCACTCTGCTTCCAACTGGCGGCACGGGCGACCTGAACGGCAACGGGTTCATTGGCGACATCGTTTGCGCCGACGCCGAAGCCCGGGCCGAAGGTTGCGTGCCGATCAGCATCTTTGGCGCCGGGGCGGCCAGCGCTGCGGCGGTGAACTACGTCAAGGCCGAGACCAACCACTCGTTCAAGGTCACCCAGCAAGTCGTCAACGCGAACCTCTCCGGTTCGCTGATCGATTTGCCCGCAGGCCCTCTGGGTCTTGCGGTCGGCGCGGAATATCGTCGTGAGCAGAGCGATGAAAATTGGGACGCTCTGACCAATGCCGGTCTCGTGACCGGGAATGCGCTGCCTGACACGAGCGGCAAGTTCGACGTCAAGGAGGCTTATGCCGAGGTCAACGTCCCGCTGCTCAAGGACATGGCCTTCGCCAAGCAGCTGAACCTCCGCGCGGCGGGCCGCATCTCGGATTATTCGACGGTCGGCAGTGTCACGACGTGGAACATTGGCGGTGATTATTCGCCGATTGACGACATCCGCTTCCGCGCCACTTACGCGAAGGCGGTCCGTGCGCCGAATATCGGTGAGTTGTTCACCGGCCCATCCCAGACCTTCCCGACGGGCCTCCAGGATCCGTGCCTCGACACCGGACCGACAGGCGATCCCGCGGGTCAGCCGGCGGGCACCGGCGCCAACTGCCGCGCCGACCCGGGCGTTGCGGCGAATATCACACAGTTCGGCACGTTCCAGCTCGATCAGCCCGACATCCAGGGCATCAGCGGTTTCACCTCGGGCAACCCGAATCTTGGACCGGAGAAGTCGAAGAGCTTGACGGCCGGTGTGGTCATCAATCCGAAGAGCATCGATGCCCTGCGGAACCTGGTGGTCTCTGTCGACTATTTCAGGATCAAGCTGACGGACGCGATCTCGTTCTTCTCGCGTCAGACCATCCTCAACCAGTGCTATCAGGACGGCAACGCCGCCTTCTGCGACTTCATCGTTCGTCGCCCGGCGGCATCGGGCTCGAACAGACCTGGATCGATCGAGTTCATCAACGTCGGCGGTGTCAACGCGTCGAAGCAGGATGTCTCGGGCATCGACACGGTGGTGCAGTACCGTACCGGCCTTGACAGCCTGATGGGCGGGCTCACCATGAACGCCCGTATCTCCTGGACCCACTATTTGAAGGGCTCGCTGATCGAGCTTCCAGGCGAGTCTCCGAACCGCACTGTCGGTGAGATCGGGACGGCCAGGGATAAGGCCAACGGCACGATCGCGTTCAACACGAGGAAGTGGGCCCTGTCGTTCACCGGCACGTACATCGGCAAATCCTACGAGGACGACCTGTTCCTCGAGGCGTTTGACCTCAATGACAAGGCGATCAGCGTCCCGGCGCAGTTCTACCTGGACACGCAGGCCAGCTTCACCCCGACCAAGAACTACGAGTTCTTCGTCGGCGTGGACAATTTGCTCGACAACTCTGCTCCGAACGTCCTGCAGGGCTCACCGTTCAACAACACCGGCGCGGATACGGCCGCGAGCGTTTACGACGTCTTCGGTCGGCGCTTCTACGCAGGCGCACGCCTGAAGTTCTAAGGGCGACTGAAGGCAGCAAAATCCGGCGGCGGGGAAGCAATTCCCCGCCGCCGTCTTTTTCGCGTCGGCGCCCTGCGCGAGAATCGATGCGCAGCTTCAGTTAATCCGATTCGAAGTCAGGGACATTGGGGTAGGCGCCAAGCACCGGCCCCAGCGCCTCCTTCAACGGATCGAGCCATTGCTCGAATGGTCGCCAGTCGTCTTTCTTCCCAGGATCCATCGGGCGTCTGACCTGTTCGGAGCTGGGTGTGTAGATCGCCCGATCCGTCTCGTAAAAGCGGAGGCAGGACTGCTCGAACGGGACCCCGACATAGTCCAGTAGGTTACGCACCTCGGCTTCCGTGTCGCTCACCAGGCGCTCGTAAAAGACCCGATGCACGCGCCCGGGAAGCGCCTCGTCGACATGCGCCATCAGGCGCACATAGTCCGAGTAGAAACGACCGAACCAGTTCAGATCATATGTGAACTGCTGTCCCGTGGCGAAATGTTGCCGGAAGTTGGAGAAGCCGCAGGCAAGAGGATGACGCCGAACATCGATGATCTTCGCGTTTGGCAGGATCAGGTGGATCAAAGGGGCATGCAGCCAATTGTTGGGCATCTTGTCGATGAAGAAGGGTCTACCTTCGTGCCGGTGGCTACGCATTAGCCCTAGATACTGCTCCCCAAAGGCCCTTAGCTGCTCTCCCGAGAGTGCGGCCAACCGGCGATAATAACCGGGGGCCATGCGTCCCATTTCCCTGACGACGAGCCAGATATAGTCTAGCTCCTTCGTGCCTTCGATCGCGGAGTGGCTGGACAGGATCTGCTCGACCAGGGTCGAGCCCGCGCGGGTCATGCCGAGGATGAAGATCGGTTCCGGGGAGGGAGAGCCGAAGCCTCTCCTCTCCTCAAAGAACGCCTTCGTAAAGAAGCGCGAGGAATCGGACACCTCGTCGCTCACCTCATCGGGATCGTAGTCCAGCGACTGCCTGCGGAGCTGGTTTCCCTGGAAGTAATGGCTGAACGCCTTTTCCCGGTCGCCAAGATCCTCGAACGCCTTTCCGAGAGCGAAATGTAGGTTGACACGGTTCTTGTCGGAGCTGTCCCGATTGAGCCCCTCAAGCATGAGCTCGACATCCTGCTGCGTGAATCGTGTCGTCTTGAGATCGGCGACGTTCCACCAGGCCTCCCCGTCCCAGGGCGCTACTTCGACCGCTCGGCGCATGGCATTCACGCCCTCGTCCGACCGCCCCATGGTCTTCATGGCATGTCCATAGCTCGTCCAGAGCCCCGGTGCTTCAGGGTGGTGCGCGAGGAGGTCCTCATAGAGTGCGAGGCATTCGTCGAACCTTCCCACGCGGCTCAGGTTGGCGGCTTTCAGGCTCTTGGCGAGGTAATGATCGGGCTCACGCCCCAATACCTCGTCCAGGAGGTCCAGGGCTTCGGAGACAGCGCCCCTGCGCTCCAACGTTTTTGCAAGCTCAATACGAACAGGCGTGAAGTCGGGACGAATTTCGATCGCCAGCCGAAGCAAGCTTTCGGCCTCCTTGGTGAAGGTGAGGGCGATCGCGAATTGCGCCATCATCCACAGCGCAACGACGTCGGCCGGGCGCTCGAGCAGTCGCTTCCGGAGAATGATCTCCGCGGTTTCGAGGTCGCCTCCGGCCAAGGCGGACGCCGCCCGCTCGAGAAGCGGGTCTGCACCCCGAACGACCGTGCGTAGCTCGCCGCGAGGGTTCGATGTCTGCTCGACCCTCTCGAGGGCTCG
>DASURT010000245.1:0-7636 GCA_036375515.1 Sphingomicrobium sp. | reverse complement strand
GCTCGATCGCACGCGCCGAGGAGATTGTCGCCTCGACCGCGAACGCGTGGATGCCGCAGCAGTTCGAGAACCCGGCCAATGTCGAAGGCCACCGCCGAACGACCGCGCGGGAGATCCTCAAGGACTTCGCGGATACGCCGCCGGATGCCTTGATCACGGGAGTCGGCACAGGGGGGCACATCACCGCCTGCGCCGAGGTGCTCAAGCCCAAGTGGCCGAACCTCAAGGTGTTCGCCGTCGAGCCGACACTCTCACCGGTCCTTTCGGGCGGCGAGCCGGGCCCGCACCCGATCCAGGGAATCGGCGCCGGCTTCATCCCCGCGATCATGGACACCAAGCTGCTCGACGGAGTGATCCAGGTCGCACCCGAGGACGCCAGGGAAATGGCGCGCCGGGCTGCCCGGGAAGAAGGGATGCTGGTCGGGATCTCGTCCGGAGCAACGCTCGCCGCGATCGAGCAGAAGCTGCCCGAGCTCGGCGAACGCCCGCGCGTGATCGGGTTCAACTACGACACCGGCGAGCGCTATTTGTCGGTCCCGGACTTCCTGCCCGAAGAGCTCTAAAGGGTTGCGATCCGCCTGCCGGCCGCCGCCCGATCCTTGCCGTAGAAGTCATCGAAATAGACGATCGACGTGCCGCTGGGCACCGCGGTCAGATAGGTGATGTAGAGCGGAACCGGCGCCGGGAGGCTTACCTTCTGTTCGGGCCTTGCGCCCTGCGCCCTTGGCGGGCGGCCGTTGAACAGCCAGCGCGCGAACCGCGCCGCGTCCTCGAGGCGGACGCAGCCGTTGCTCTGAAGCCGAGCCGCATCCTCGATCTTCTCCTTCTCGGGCGTGTCATGGAGCCAGATTCCCTGCGCGTTGGGAAACATGAACTTCATCTTCCCCATCGAGTTCGCGGGACCGGGCTTCTGCCGCAAGCGCACTTGCACGCGACCGGCGACGACGTCCCTCCAGTTGACCGACATCGGGTCGATCACGCGAGCGTGGTCGGACCAGTCCGACATAAGCTCGTATCCCTTCTCGTTAAGATATTTGCGGCCGCCCGCGACGACCTTCGGAGCGAGCCGCCGGGCGGTGATGTCCGACGGAGAGTTCCAATAGGGGTTCAGCGCGACATAGCGGATGAAGGCGTTCATCATCGGCGTCTGCGCGATCGGATCGGACCGTCCCGCGACCACCCGCATCGAGTCCACGACCTGGCCGTTCTCGTACATGTAGAGGCGGGCGGCCGGGGCGTTGATGATCACGTAGCGCTGCCCGCCGGCCGGGAGCGCCCGGGCTCGTTCGAGATTGAGCGCGAGCAGGCGACGCTCGGCGTCGCTCCGGTACATCCGGCTGGCGAGCGCCAGGCGAAGCTTGGCGTAGATCGGGTTCATCCAGCCCATTTGCTGGACGTAGTCGGACAACGAAGGCGCGGAGGCCGCCTGGCTCAGCAGGGCGTGCGCCGACGGCGGCGCGGGCTTCAGTTGGGGGTCGACGTAGATGACTCCGACGTGGGGATCGTGCCGCTGGTCGCGGGCATAGGCCACGAAGGCCTGGCTCAGCGCCATTTCCGCGCGCTGAACCGCGACCGGATCACCGCCCCGGGCGGCGTCGAGCGACTTGGTGAGCGACCGGACATTGTATCGGCGAGGATTGAGGTTGTCGGCCTGCGCCGTGCCGAGGAGCTGGATCAGCTGCTGGGCACTCGCCCCGGAGCGGGGTGAGAGCCACAACGGGGCGCCGCCGCGAGCACGATAGAATGCATTGATCTCGGCGCTCGAGGCACCGGCGACGGCGGTTGCGGCGCGCGCCGGCGCCAGGGGCAAGGCCGCCGTTGCTCCGAATGCAATCGCCAAGGCTGCCAGCCCGAGCCGCCCGAACCCGTGGAGCGGCGACCCGCCCCGCTTTGCCTTGCCCATCTTGTCCATCGTCTCCCAATGTCCGCTGGCGGCATCAACGCCAGAGCCGCCAGCTCGTTTCCGGGTAACGCCGACCTCCTGGACATTCGCGCTTGAACGGCAGGTTTATCTAGCCGCGAAAACCTTTCGTTCAAGGGAGTTAGGCACAAAAGAAGCGCCGGGCGAACCCGGCGCCTCCCTTGTCGCTTCAATCGTCGTTAGCGGCGATTGATGTCGATGTCGCGGACGTAGCCGCGGTAATCGACGTCACACCGGAACCGCAGGTCCGCCGCATAATTGGCGCCAAGCGCGCCGTAATAGCCCACACCATAGGGGCTGTAGGCCATCCGGCCGCTGCTCGCGAGCCCACGCACCCGGACATAGTTTCGATTCGGGTTCACACGAGTGATGCTCAGCACGCGCGGCTGTGTGCCGTACGCTCCGACAAGCGAACCGAGAATGCCGGCGAGCCCCGTGCGAGTGTACAGGCGGTTCTGCACCGCGGCCGTGCATCGCTGGGCCGCGAAATTGGTATTGGCGTACCGGTAGTTGTTGTAAGCATACGGACTATTTCCGTACCCGTACTGACTGTATCCGTATGGATAATATTGGGCGGCGGCGGGGGCCGCGGCCGCAAGCGCGGCGATACCGGCGCCACCCGCAAGAATCTTGGTCATAAAGGTCATGGCTCGTCTCCTTTCAGTGAATGGAGCCGTCTGCCTGTTAGAACGCGTTCGCCGTGGAGCCGGTTCTGCATTCGTCGCGCAGAGCCGTCGGACCGTCGTCCAAGGCTGAACCCCAAATGAAGGCGCGGTGCGCGCCCGTGCTGAAACCAATCTGCTTTATTGTTGCGTCCTCGTCATGGAATTAGATGTCGTGCCATGGAAGGTGTGCGCATCATCGAAAGAGCGTACCAACTGGCGCCCGAATGCGACTCGATGGAGGAGCTGAAGCGCCGGCTGATGCGAGAAGGCTATCCGCAGGTTAACGCCCATCTGGGCGGGCGCCAGATCCGGCGAGACATCCAGCCCCTGCTCAACCGCGCAGGAGTCTAAACCCCTCAGGCGAGGTGGCTTGCCGTTCCCGAGGCACTGGAGCATCCTGTTCCCCTTGATGGAAGGGGTGCCGTCATGAATGCGATTCTCGCCACCTCCGCTCTCCTCCTGGCCGCCACCGGTCCCGCGCACGAGCACGGCCATTCGCCGCAGCTCGGCAAGCTGTCGTTCGAATCGACCTGCAGCCCCGCCGCGCACGCCCGGTTCGAAACCGGCCTGCGCTGGCTTCACTCATTCGAATATCAGGAAGCGGAGCGCAGCTTCACCGCCGCGGCCGAGGCCGATCCGGGGTGCGCCATTGCCGACTGGGGCGTGGCGATGAGCAACTATCACCCGCTCTGGGCCGCGCCGACGCCCGAGGAGCTGCAGAGGGCCAAGGCCGCGCTCGTGAAGGCGAAGGCGGCCGGCGCGAAGAGCGAGCGCGAGCGGGCCTTTGTCGCCGCGATCGATACCTTCTATCGCGATTCCGACCGCCTCGACCACAAGACTCGGGTGCTCGCCTACTCGGCGGCGATGGGGCAACTCCACGAACGCTATCCGCGGGACACCGAGGCCGCCGTCTTCTACGCTTTGTCGCTAGTTGCTGCCGGGACGATGGACACCGACCCCGATTTTACCAAGGAGAAGCAGGCGGCGGCGATCCTCAACCACATTCTCGCAGCCAATCCCGATCATCCCGGAGTCGCGCATTATTTGATCCACAGCTTCGACTATCCGCCGCTCGCGGAGCTCGCCCTGCCCGCGGCGCGGCGCTACGCCGCGATCGCGCCGGACTCGGCGCATGCCCAGCACATGCCTTCGCACATCTTCACCCGGCTTGGCCTGTGGGACGAAGCGATCAAGTCCAACCTCGCGGCGAAATCGGCGGCGAAAGCGCACGCCGCCGCGATGGCTATGTCCGGAGCCTGGGACCAGCAGCTCCACGCGATGGACTATCTGACCTACGCCTATCTGCAGACCGGCCGGGACAAGGATGCGCGGAAGGTCTATGACGAACTCAAGTCGATCCGCCAGGCCGACCCGCCCTCGCCGACCGTGGCTTATGCCGCGACCGCGATCCCGGCGCGGGTCCTGCTCGAGCGGCGGCAGTGGGCCGAGGCCGCGGCGCTCAGCCTGCCGGCCAATCTCGCCGGGCTGGCGGCACTGGAGAAGCACAAATGGGCGATCGCGAACGTCCACTTCGCGAAGGCCGTCGGGGCCGCGCGGTCAGGCCAGCTCGCGCTAGCCCAGGGCGAAGTGACGAAGCTCGCGGGCATAGAGAAGGGACTGACCATCCCGCCCGGCGAGTACGACTGGGGCAAACAGGCCGCGATCGAACGTCAGATCGCCGAGGGCTGGATTGCCTTCGCACAAGGGAAGAAAGACGAGGCGGTGCGAGTCATGCGCGCCGCGGCCGACCTCGACGATGCGACCGAGAAGCACCCGGTGACTCCTGGCGCGATCCTTCCGGCGCGCGAGCAGCTGGGCGAGCTTCTGCTTGCCCTCGGCCGTCCCGCCGAGGCGCTGAGCGAATATGAGGCGTCGCTGAAGCGCGCCCCGGGGCGGCTGGCCGGTTTGTATGGAGCGGGAAAGGCGGCGCAGCTCGCCGGCAATTCCGAGGCGGCCGCGCATTACTATGCGCAACTCGCGAAAACGACCGAGCAGGGCGATGCCGGTCGGACGGAGATCAAGGATGCACGGGCGTTCGCCGCGAGCCTGTCAAAGGTCCAGCACTAGGAACCCGGTAACTGTCCGCAGCGGACAGATCCGTTAGGGCCGTTGTTCCGCCTGTGTTACAATCGAGCGGTGCCGAATCGCCCGGCCGCCGCAGACAAGGCGGCGGCTTCGAGGAGGCGCATATGCCTGGCGATGGAATGCGCGGTGGTTTCGAGCCGCCGCAACCACCGGTGCCGGAAGGTCTTGATCGATTCCCTCTCAGGAAGAAGCTCACCTTCACGATTGTCGTGTTCTGCGGACTTGTGTTCGTGGTTCTTGCCGTTCCGCTCACAGGCATCACAAAACCGTGGAAACCAGTTCGCGACCTGTACGGGCTGGATATGTCGCTAAGCAAACCGACACTGAGCGGCACCAATCCCTCCGGTACATTCAAGCTGAAGTATCGACTGTTCGGATTTGATTCCGACGCGAGCGGAGGCGCCTGCCTGATCGCTGACATCGCCGACCTAGTGCCCGCCGGGGATGCCCACAAAGGCGAAATTTATGGAGGAGCCTGCACGACGCAAGCGCAGTGCAACAAGGCAGGCACCAGCCAAATATGGTACGGATATTGCGTTCCTGCCGGCAAGAACCAGCCGGGCCGGTGCTGGTATAAGCCCGCCGATAATGACGGGGCTGAAAAGCAGCTTTGTCAAAAATCAGCTTACTATCCGTCTTCCGATCCTGCCTATGTCCACGGCACACCTTGGGACGTCGGCGTGGACCACAAGGTGCCGAACACGGACGGCTTCGATTTACAGGCCTTCTATCGGGACCACACCGGCGGCAAGCCGGCTCAGTGGCGAATCAGTGGCCTCCTGTGGGGGACACAACCCAATACCCTCCGAGGTTATTATGGCGATCCAGCATGCGTCCCGGCGGGCAAATGCTGACGGTCGGCTAATCCACGAGAAAATTTAGGGGAGGATGTCAAAAGACCTCGGCCGGGACCCTCATCAGCGTTTCCGCGCCCGCCTCGATCTTGCGGCGAAGGCCGGTCGACATCGGCAGCTCGCGCGTCGCGTAGAAGCGCGCGGTCGTCAGCTTGGCTTCATGGAAGGCCTTGTCGCCCTCGCCCTGAGTCAGAGCACGCGACGAGGCCGCAGCCATCTTGAGCCACATCCAGCCCAAGGAGACGAGGCCCATCAGGTCCATGTAGGCATAGGCCCCGGCCCCGGCATTGTCGGGGTCGGCCATGGCATTCTGCGCGAGCCACACGGTGGCGGCGCCCAGATCGGCGAGCGCGGGCTCGAGCGCCGCGGCCACGCCGGCCGGGTCACCCGCAGCCTTCGCCTCTGCGATGTCGCGGCCGACCAGCTCGAGGAAGGCGCGGATCGCCCGGCCGCCGTCCTTGGGCAGCTTCCGGCCGACGAGGTCCATCGCCTGGATGCCGTTGGTGCCCTCGTATATCTGGGTGATCCGGGCGTCGCGGACGAACTGCTCCATGCCGTGCTCGCGGATGTACCCGTGGCCGCCGAACACCTGCTGTGCCTCGACCGCGGCGTCGAACCCCTTGTCCGTGAGATAGCCCTTGATGACCGGCGTGATGAGGCCGAGCAGGTCGTCGGCTTGTCGACGCTCGGCCTCGTCGGGCGAGCGGCGCATGAGGTCGACCTGGAGCGCGCCCCACAGGACGAGCGCGCGGCCCGGCTCGATATAGGCGCGGGCCTCCATCAGCATCCGGCGGATGTCGGGGTGGACGAGGAGGACGTCGGCCTTCGCCCCTTCCTCATGCTCCTCGGGCTTCAGCGCCCGTCCCTGACGGCGCTCCTTCGCGTAGGCCGCGGCATTCTGATAGGCGACCTCTCCCTGCGCGAGACCCTGGAGGCCGACGCCCAGGCGCGCTGCGTTCATCATGATGAACATGGCGGCCATGCCCTTCTCGCGCTCGCCGACCAGCCAGCCTTTCGCCCCGTCATAGTTCATAACGCAGGTCGCGTTGCCGTGGATGCCCATCTTCTTTTCGAGCGCGCCGCAGGAGAGCTTGTTGCGCTCGCCGACCGAACCGTCCTCGTTCACCAGGAACTTGGGGACGACGAAAAGGGAGATGCCTTTGACGTTGTCCGGAGCGCCCGCGATCTTCGCGAGGACGAGGTGGATGATGTTCTCGGCGAGGTCGTGCTCGCCCGAGGAAATGAAGATCTTCGTGCCGGTAATCGAATAGCTGCCGTCGTCATTGGGCTCGGCGCGGGTCTTCAATAGCCCGAGGTCGGTCCCGCAATGCGGCTCAGTGAGGTTCATCGTGCCGGTCCAGCGGCCGGTGACCATCGCCGGGACATAGGTGTGCTTGAGCTCGTCCGAGCCCTTGACCAACAGCGACGCGATCGCTCCGGCGGTGAGGCCCTGATACATCTCGAAGCTGTGGTTGGCCGAGAGGATGTATTCGGTGACGGCGGTGCCGACGACCTGTGGCAGTCCCTGTCCGCCATATTGTTCGGGTGCGGTGAGCGTCGGCCATCCCGCTTCGCAAAATTGGCGGTAGGCGTCCTTGAACCCCGGAGGCGTGGTGACCGAGCCGTCGTCCGCGCGCTTGCAGCCATGCTCGTCGCCGACGCGGTTCAAGGGCGCGAGCACCTCGGCGGCGAACTTGCCCGCCTCCTCGAGAATCGCCTCGACCAGGTCGGGCGACGCGTTCGAGAAGCCCGGCAAGTTCGAATAGCGCGAGATGTCGAGTACATCGTTGAGAACGAACAGGGTCTCGCGAACCGGCGCGGTGTAGGTGGGCATGGACTTACCTCCGTGTCAGTTCGCTCCTATTCTGCCACCGAGGAAGCGTCCAGCCGTCCAGCCACCGTTCATTACGCCTGATCAATGGGGCGGCGAGGAGAAGAGCCGATGAAACACCTGACTTCCGCATTCGCCGTTGCCTTGCTGACCATACCGCTTGGTGGAGCGGCCGCGGCCCCCCGGACCGAAACCGCGGTGCTGGCCGGCGGCTGTTTCTGGGGCATGGAAGCCGTGTTCGAGCATGTGAAGGGCGTCAAGGACGTCGTCTCGGGCTATG
>DASURT010000244.1:0-5526 GCA_036375515.1 Sphingomicrobium sp. | reverse complement strand
GGCGAAGACCATCGAGAAATATCTCGGGAGCGGGCACCGCGTGCTCGCGTCCTTCGGCCATGTGCGCGACCTTCCGCCCAAGGATGGTTCGGTCGATCCAAGCCAAGGCTTCGCGATGCAGTGGCAGGTCTCGCCCGACCGATCGAAGCAGCTGCGCGCCATCGCCGACGAGGCGAAGAAGGCCGATACCCTGATCCTCGCGACGGACCCCGATCGCGAGGGCGAGGCGATTAGCTGGCATGTGCAGGAGGTGCTCCGGCAGAAGAAGGCGCTTCCGCCCGAAGTCCAGCGCGTGACCTTCAACGCTATCACCAATTCGGCGGTGACCGAGGCGATGAAGCGCCCGCGCGGCCTCGATGAGGACCTGATCGACGCTTATCGGGCCCGCCGCGCGCTCGATTACCTGGTCGGATTCACGCTTTCTCCGATCCTCTGGCGCAAGCTTCCCGGCGCGAAGTCGGCCGGACGCGTGCAGTCGGTCGCGCTTCGGCTGATCGTCGACCGCGAACGCGAGATCGAGGTCTTCAGGGCCCAGGAATATTGGCAGGTCAGCGCGACTTTCGAAGCCGATGGACAGAGCTTCACCGCGCGCCTCGTTCAGCTCGACGACCGGAAGATCGAGCGGCTGACGATCGGCAGCCGGGGCGACGCCGACGCGGCGAAGGCGGTGGTCGAGACGGGGCGCTTCAGCGTGTCGTCGGTCGAGACCAAGCCGTTTGCGAAGAACCCCCCGCCGCCGTTCACGACTTCGACCCTGCAGCAGGAGGCGGCGCGCAAGCTCGGCTTTTCGGCGAGCCACACGATGCGGGTCGCGCAATCGCTCTACGAGGATGGCCTCATCACCTACATGCGGACGGACGGCATCGACATGGCGCCGGAGGCGGTGAGCGCGGCGCGCCGGGCGATCGCGACGCGCTACAACGCCGGGTTCGTGCCCGACCGGCCGCGACAATATCAAAGCAAGGTCAAGAATGCGCAGGAGGCGCACGAGGCGATCCGCCCGACCGGCTTCGACCGGCCGCGCGCCGCGTCCGGCGATCACGCGCGGCTTTACGAGCTGATCTACAATCGCGCGCTGGCGAGCCAGATGGCCTCGGCGCGGCTCGAACGGACGACGGTCGAGCTGACCGACGGAGCGGGCAGGGCGGTGCTCCGCGCCTCGGGTCAGGTGGTTCTCTTTCCTGGTTTCATGGCCCTCTACGACGAGGGACGCGACGATCCCCAGGATGAGGAAGGCGCTCGCATGCCGCCACTGCGCGAGGGTGACGCGCCCGCTAGGACTGGGGTGGAGGCGACGCAGCACTTCACTCAGCCGCCGCCGCGCTATTCCGAAGCGAGCCTGGTCAAGCGGCTCGAGGAGCTGGGGATCGGCCGGCCCTCGACCTATGCCTCGACCCTGCAGACTCTGAAGGACCGCGAATATGTCCGGGTCGAAAAGGGACGCTTCGTCCCCGAAGAGAGCGGCCGCCTTGTGACCGCGTTCCTCGAGCGTTTCTTCGAGCGTTACGTCAGCTACGACTACACCGCGGAGCTCGAGGAGGAGCTCGACGATGTCTCGGGCGGCCGGCTCGACTGGCAGAAACTGCTCGACGATTTCTGGCGCGATTTCCAGCCGAAGGCCGGCGAGGTCATGGAGCAGAAGCCGTCCGAGATCACCGAGGCGCTCGACGAGTTTCTTGCGCCCTGGCTCTACCCGCCCCGCGCCGACGGGACCGATCCGCGGCTTTGTCCGCAATGCGGCACGGGCCGCCTGTCGCTGCGCGGCGGGCGCTTCGGCGCGTTCGTCGCATGCTCCAACTATCCCGAGTGCAAATATACGCAGAAATTCGGCCAGGGCGGCGACCAGGCGCAGGGCGAGGGGCCGCAGGAGCTGGGCGGGGGCATCACCCTCAAGAGTGGGCGCTTCGGCCCCTATGTCGAGCGCGGCGACAGAAGGGCGTCGATTCCCAAGGACGTTCCGCTCGAAGACGTGACGGCGGAATTCGCGGAGAGGCTCTTGTCGCTTCCTCGCGAGATCGGCGCGCACCCGGAAACCGGCCAGACGATCACCGCATCGATCGGGCGTTACGGTCCATACCTCGCCCACGACGGAAAATACGCGAAGCTGAAGTCGACCGCCGAGGTGTTCGAAACGGGCATGAACGCGGCGGTCGCCAGGCTCGCCGACGCGGCTTCGGGCGCGGGCCGCCGCCAGGCTCCGTCGCGCGAGCCGATCGCCATCTTGGGGAAGCATCCCGCCGGCGGCGGAGATATAAAAGTCATGGCCGGTCGCTATGGCCCTTACGTGACCGACGGCACGACCAATGCGACCTTGCCGAAGGGCGCGAAGCCCGAAGCCGTCACTCTGGACGAAGCGGTGCGGTTGATCGATGAGCGGGCGGCCAAGGGACCCGCGAAGAAATTCAGCCGCAAGAAGAAGACGAAATGATCGAGATCCAGCTCCAGCGCCTGCCGCACGGCGGTGGGCTGCCGCTTCCGGCGCGAGCGACCGAACACGCCGCCGGCCTCGACGTCGTCGCCGCTGAGGATGTCACGCTCGCGCCGGGCCAGCGGCATGCCGTGGCGACCGGTTTCGCAATTGCCATCCCGCATGGTTACGAGGTGCAGGTGCGTCCGCGCTCCGGCCTCGCGTTGAAGCACGGCATCACCTGCCTCAACACGCCGGGGACGATCGACAGCGATTATCGCGGCGAAGTGAAGGTGATCCTCGCGAACCTTGGAAACGAGCCGTTCGAGGTACGGCGCGGCGAGCGCATCGCCCAGCTCGTCCCAGCGCCCGTCCTCGGCGCCGATTTCGTCGAAGTCGGGACACTCGGCGAAACCACCCGGGGCGCCGGGGGCTTCGGTTCGACCGGCCGATAATTGTGACGGAACTCTCCGACCAGGAACTCGAACGTTACGCGCGGCACATCGTCCTGCCGCAGGTCGGCGGAGTCGGGCAGCGCAAACTCAGGGGCGCGAGCGTCGCGGTCATTGGGGCGGGCGGAATCGGGAGCGCGGTGATCCCGGCACTTGCCGGCGCGGGGGCCGGACAACTCACCATCATCGACGATGACATGGTCGAGCTTGCCAACCTTCACCGGCAACCGCTGTTTCGCGAAAGCGATGCGGGTCAGGCCAAGGCACTGGTCGCGGCCGAATTCGTTCGAAACCTGAACCAATTCGTCGAGGTGAAGCCGGTCCAGGAGCGGGTCGGCCCAGCCAATGCGCGGAAGCTCCTCGAGGGCCACGGCCTCGTCGTCGACGGGAGCGACAATTTCGCGACCCGTCTCGCGGTCAGCGACGCGTGCGTCGCGCTCGGCACGCCCCTCATTTCCGCCGCGGCGGTCCAGTTCCAGGGCCAGGTCGGGCTGTTCCGATCCAGGCCCTGCTACCGCTGTTTCGTCGGCGACGCGTTCGACAGCGACGATTGCGACAGTTGCGCCGAGCTCGGCGTGCTGGGCGCGCTTGCGGCCACGGTGGGGAGCTTCGCGGCGTTGCTGTCGATCAACACGATCGTCGGCATCGGCGAGGATCCGGCGGGCAAGATCCACCTGTTCGACGGCGAGAATTTGAGCTGGCGCTCGATCCTGATCCCGGCGGATCCGGGCTGCAGGGCCTGCGGGTCAGCCTAAGGCCCGCTCGACGCGCGCGATCAGCCGGCGCGCGACCTCCTCCTTGCTCGCTTCCGGCCAGTCTTCGACGCCGTCCCCCATGATGAGATGCACCCGGTTGCGCTCGCCCCCCATCACGTTTCCCGAGACGTCGTTGGCGACGATCCAGTCGGCGCGCTTGGCGATCTGCTTGGCGATGCCCAGTTCGACCACGCGCTCGGTCTCGGCCGCGAAGCCGACCAGCAGACGTGGACGCAGGGGACTTCCGCTCAGCTCCGCGAGGATGTCGCGCGTCGGCACGAACTTGAGCTTCGGCGGCCCTTCGCGCTTCTTCAGCTTGTTCGGTGAAGCCTCGACGCGCCAGTCGGCGACCGCCGCGACGAGGATCGCGGCATCGGCGGGAAGCGATGCGAAGACCGCCTCGGCCATCTGCGCGGCGGTCTCGACGTCGATGCGATCGACTCCCACGGGGGTTTGCAGTGCGACCGGTCCGGCAACCAAGGTTACGCGCGCCCGGGCCTCGGCGGCGACGGCGGCGATCGCGAACCCCTGCCGCCCCGACGAGCGGTTGGCGATCACCCGCACCGGATCGATCGGCTCGTGCGTCGGCCCGGCGGTGACGAGGATGTGTTTGCCCGCGAGCGTCACGCGAGCAGGGCGGAAAGCTGGTCCAGAATGTCCTGCGGTTCGGGAAGCCGCCCCGGACCGAACTCCCCGCACGCCATCTCGCCTTCCGCGGGTTCGATCAATTTGATCCCGTCGGCCTTGAGCTGCGCGACGTTGCGCTGCGTCGCCGCATGCAGCCACATACGCACGTTCATCGCCGGGGCGACCACCACCGGCTTGTCGGTGGCCAGCAGGAGCGTTGTCGCGAGATCGTCGGCGATCCCCGCCGCCATCTTCGCCAGCAGGTCCGCCGTGGCCGGACAGACCAGGACGAAATCCGCCGCGCGCGAGAGCTGGATATGGCCGATCTCGACCTCGTCCTTGAGCTCCCACAGTGACGTGTGGACCTGGGCTTCAGCCAGCGTCCCGAGACTCATCGAGGTGACGAAATGCTCGCCGCCCCTGGTCAACACAGGGGTGACTTCGTGCCCGGCCTTCTTGAGCAGCCGGACGAGCTCCAGCGACTTGTAGGCGGCGATTCCGCCTCCGACGATCAGCAGGACGCGTGCCATTTGCGCCGCAATGCCTCGCGCGACGGCCCAAGTCGAGGCCGTCGATGGCATTTCCCGGTCAAACATGCTCCGGTGCCGCGATGGGTGAGCGCCGATTCTATGAGGTTGCGGCGGAGGGCCCGCGCCGGTCCGCTCCCGCGGCCCTGCGCAATCGGGAGCCGATCGCCCAAGTGCTCGCCGAATGGCTGCCGAAGACGGGCACGGTGCTCGAGATCGCCAGCGGAACCGGCGAGCATGCCGCCTATTTCGCCGAGAGCTTCCCGGGCCTCGAGTGGCAGCCGAGTGACATTCACCCGTCTGCGCTTGCGTCCATCGCGGCCTGGCGAAAATCCGCGGATTTGCCGAACCTCAAGGAGCCGTTCGTACTCGACGCAGCTTCGCCGGATTGGCCGGTCGCCCGCGCCGATTCGGTTCTCAACATCAACATGGTCCACATCAGCCCATGGGCGTCGGCGCTGGGCCTGATCAACGGCGCGTCCCGCCTTCTTTCGCCGGAACGGCCGCTGATCCTCTACGGCCCGTGGCTCAAGGACGACATCCCGACAACGGCCAGCAATCTTGCCTTCGACGCCGATTTAAGGAGCCGCGACCCCGAATGGGGCCTGCGCCGGGTCGAGGATTTCGCGACCGCGGCCGCGAGGCGGGGACTGGCGCTCGAGGAAACCCGGTCGATGCCGGCCAATAACCTGATGCTGCTTTTGCGGCGCCTGGGCGGATCAACCGACCGCGCGTGACTGCTCGCGCTGGTGCTGCTC
>DASURT010000243.1:0-3189 GCA_036375515.1 Sphingomicrobium sp. | reverse complement strand
GCAAGCTTCAGCGTCTTGACCGGAATGTTGCGCTGCAGGACGTCGGGATGGTCGGTGGCGACGAAGTCGTGCGGCGCATCGTTCCCGAAATAGGGGAAGGCGACGGGGACGATCTCGTCATGGTCGTCCGCCAGGGTTGTGCGGAGGCGGACGTCCTTGCCCTTGCCGTCCTTTTCCTCGAGGTTCCACTTGCCCGCGTCGCCCCAGCGATGACCCGCGGAGCCGAGCGGGCAAACCAGCTTGCCGCCGATCTCGTCGTACGCGACCGCCTTCCAGTCGGCATTGGCGTCTTCGCCGAGCGCCCCCTTGATGTCCGCGGCTCGAAGGAAGTGGCCGGGAACGAGCCGGCCATCGCGCTCGATCAGCCTCACGAGGAGCGGAAAGTCGGAATATTTCCTGGTGTAGTCGGCGAAATATTCCGCCTGCCGGTCGACATGGAACTCGCGCAGGACGACATGGCCGAGCGCGAGCGCGAGCGCCGCATCCGTGCCCTGCTTCGGGTGCAGCCACATGTCCGAGAATTTGGCCGCTTCGTTGAAGTCGGGGGCGATGACCACGCTCTTGGCTCCGCGGTAGCGGACCTCCGAATAGAAGTGCGCGTCGGGCGCCCGGGTCATCGGGATGTTCGAGCCCCACACCAGCAGGAACCCGGCGTTGTACCAGTCGGCGCTTTCGGGAACGTCGGTCTGCTCGCCCCAGGTTTGCGGGCTCGACGGCGGCAGGTCGCAATACCAGTCGTAGAAGCTCAAGTTGGTGCCGCCGATCAGCGACAGATAGCGGCTGCCGGCCGCGTAGGAGATCATCGACATGGCCGGGATCGGCGAGAAGCCGGCGACCCGGTCCGGGCCATATTCCTTGATCGTGTAGGCGTTGGCGGCGGCGATCAGCTCGGTCACCTCGTCCCATCCGACCCGGACGAAGCCGCCGCGGCCGCGCTTGGCCACCCAATCGCGACGCTTGTCAGTGTCCTGCACAATGGATTTCCAGGCCGCGACCGGGGTCAGGGTCTTGCGGGCCTCGCGCCAGTGGCGGATCAGCCGCGCCCGCACGAGCGGATATTTGATGCGCGTCCCGGAATAGAGGTACCAGCTGTAGCTCGCGCCGCGCGGGCAGCCGCGAGGCTCATGGTTCGGAAGGTCGGGGCGGGTGCGCGGATAGTCGGTCTGCTGAGTCTCCCAGGTGACGATCCCGCCCTTGACGTAGATCTTCCACGAGCAGGACCCGGTGCAGTTTACCCCGTGCGTCGAGCGGACGATCTTGTCGGCCGCCCAGCGCTTCCGATAGGCGTCCTCCCACTCGCGCGCTTCGTCGGTCGTGATCCCGTGCCCGTCGGAGAACTTCTCCCGTGTCCGGCGGAAATAGGTCAGGCGGTCGAGAAAATGACTCATTCAATTCGTCCTTCTCAGGCGGGCACGGTGGAGGCGGAGCCGAGCGCCGCCTTTCGTTCGAGGTCGCGGAGCACGCCGCTCGGGCCGCTATAGGCAAACCAGGTCAGCGCGGCGCAGCTCAGGTAGAAGATGAGGAATCCCCACAGCGCCGCGTCGGCAGCGCCGGTGAGGTCGATCGAGGACCCGTAGGCCTTCGGGATGTAGAAGGCGCCGTAGGCGGCGATCGCGGACGTGAAGCCGATCACCGCGGCGGATTCGCGCTCGGCCTGGGCGCGCCGCTGGGGCTCGGCCAGGTTGGGCTCCGTCCGGTCGACCTCGCGGCGCATGATTCCGGGCACCATCTGGAACGTCGACGCATTGCCGACACCGCTTGCGACGAACAACAGCAGAACCATCGCGAAGAAGCCGGCGAAGCTGCGCGCGTCGAGAAACTGGATCATCCCGACAATCGCCACAATCTGCACGACGAACACGCAGAAGCTGACGCGGGCCCCGCCGTAGCGATCGGCGACCCAGCCCGTCGCCGCGCGGGATACCGCCCCAAGCAGCGGGCCAATGAAGGCAAATTTGAGCACGCTGACTTCAGGAAAGATCAGCTTGGCGAGCAACGGGAAACCGGCCGACATGCCGATGAAGGTTCCGAATGTGCCGGTGTAGAGCCAGCACATCAGCCAGGTGTGCAGTCGGCCGAAGATCGCGGCCTGGTCGGCGAAGGACGACTTTGCGCTGAGGAGGTCGTTCATCCCGAACCACGCCGCGATCGCGCCCAGGATGATCAGCGGCACCCACACGAATCCCGCGTTCTGCATCCAGAATTGCGTGCCGTCGGCGGCGACCTGGGCCTGCCCGCCGAGCGCCCCGAACAGGCTCATCGTGACCACCACCGGCACCAGGAACTGCATCAGGCTCACGCCAAGGTTGCCGAGGCCCGCGTTGAGGGCCAGTGCATTGCCCTTCTCGGCCTTGGGGAAGAAGAAGCTGATATTGGCCATCGACGAGGCGAAATTGCCCCCGCCCAGGCCGCACAGCAGCGCGAGCACGATGAAGATGAGATAGGGCGTGTCGGGCGATTGCACGGCATAGCCGATGCCAAAGGCGGGGATCAGCAGCGAACCGGTGGAGAGCGTGGTCCACAAGCGGCCGCCGAAAACGGGCACGAGGAAGGCGTAGAAGATGCGCAGAGTCGCGCCTGACAGGCCGGGCAGCGCGGCGAGCCAGAACAGCTGGTCGGTCGAGAAATCGAATCCGATCGCCGGAAGACGCGCGACGACCACGCTCCACACCATCCACACCGCGAAGGACAGCATCAGGCAGTAGGTGGAAATCCACAGGTTGCGCCTGGCGATCGCGCGTCCGCCTCTGCGCCAGAATTCCTCGTCTTCGGGACGCCAGTCCGAAAGCGGGCCGGCCCGCCGCGGCGGCACGCTGATGCCGGGCTCGCCAAAGCCCTGCATCTCCGGAAGCTCGGGCACCTGGCCCGCCTTGCCGCGGCGCACCGCGGCGCGCTCCATCTGGCGGATCGCGAAGTGCATCCACGCCATCGCGACCGAAACGAGCACGAACAGCAGCACGAAGCAGCTGGTCCAGACGCCGGTGAGGTCGTTCAGCGCGCCGAACGCGAGCGGGAGGACGAAGCCGCCGAGGCCGCCGATCATGCCGACCAGGCCCCCGACGGCGCCGACATGGTTCGGGTAATAGACGGGGATATGCTTGAACACCGCGGCCTTGCCGAGGCTCATGAAGAAGCCGAGCACGAAGATCGTGACGAGGAACGGGATCAGCCCCATTTCGGTACGGAAGC
>DASURT010000242.1:0-6655 GCA_036375515.1 Sphingomicrobium sp. | reverse complement strand
TCTCGAACGCCTTGTACATGATGTCCGGCCGGTGGTTGCGGATCGCGCCCGAGCTTAGCTCAACTCCGTTGCAGACGATGTCATACTGCCACGCGAGGATTTCGAGCGCGTCCTTCGACTCCAGCGCCTCCATCCCGCCCTGCGGCATCGAGAAGGGGTTGTGCGAGAAGTCGATCTTTTTTTGCTCCTCGTTATATTCGAACATCGGGAAGTCGACGATCCAGCAGAAGCGGAATGCGTCTTTCTCAAGGAGGTCGAGCTGCTCGGCGGCGCGCGTGCGCGCGAAGCCCGCGAGCTTGGCCGCCTCCTCCTCCTTGCCGGCGGCGAAGAAGAGCCCGTCGTCCGGCCCGAGCCCCATTTCCACGGCGATGCGGTTCATGCCCTTCTCACCGTGGTTCTTGGCGATCGGCCCGCCCCATTCGCCGCCCTTGCGAGTGGCATAGCCGAGCCCGGCAAAACCCTCGGCGCGCGCCCATTCGTTCATGTCGTCGAAGAACTTGCGGCTCTTCCCGGCGGTGTCCGGCGCCGGAATCGCGCGGACCACCCCGCCCTTCTCCACGATGCCCGCGAACAGGCCGAAGCCCGAACCTTTGAAATGCTTGCCGACGTCCGCGATGAGCAGCGGATTGCGAAGATCGGGCTTGTCGGTGCCGTACTTCAGCAGCGCTTCCTTGTACGGGATGCGCGGATATTCGCCCGCCGGTGTCACCGTCTTGCCCTCGGCGAACTCCTCGAACACGCCCGAGAGCACCGGCTCGATCGCCGCGAACACGTCGTCCTGGGTGACGAAGCTCATCTCGAAGTCGAGCTGGTAGAATTCGCCCGGGCTGCGGTCGGCGCGGGCGTCCTCGTCGCGAAAGCAGGGGGCGATCTGGAAGTAGCGGTCGAAGCCCGCGACCATGATCAGCTGCTTGAACATCTGCGGCGCCTGCGGAAGCGCGTAGAACTTGCCCGGATGGACGCGGCTCGGAACGAGATAGTCGCGAGCGCCCTCGGGGCTGCTGGCCGTCAGGATCGGCGTCTGGAACTCGGTGAAGCCCTGATCGATCATCCGGCGGCGGATCGAGGCGATGACCGCCGAGCGCAGCATGATATTGGCGTGGACCTGCTCGCGGCGAAGATCGAGGTAGCGATAGGTGAGCCGAATCTCTTCGGGATAATCCTGCTCGCCGAACACCGGCATCGGAAGCTCGTTGGCCGCCGACTGGACCGTCACCTCTCCCGCGCGGACCTCGATCTGGCCGGTCGCGAGGCTCGCGTTCACCGTCTCGAGCGAGCGGGCGACGACGTCTCCGGTGACCGTGACGACCGATTCCACCCGGAGCCGGTCGAGAGTCTTGAATGCGGGCGACTCCGCGTCCGCGACGATCTGCGTGATTCCATAATGGTCGCGAACGTCGACAAAGAGCAGGTGCCCGTGATCTCGCTTGCGATGGACCCAGCCGGAAAGGCGGACGGTCTGGCCGACGTCGTTCGCGCGCAGCTCCGCGCAGCTATGGGTGCGATAGGCGTGCATGCTTGTCATTCTCTATGCATGTCATCCCGGGCTTGACCCGGGATCCGCCTTTTCTTGTGCTAAGAAGGCAGGCAGACCCCGGCTCTAGGCCGGGGTGACGAAGTGTGGAAGTTCGCCGCGGCGCTTCCCTTCCCACTCACTTTTTGTCAACCCGCAAGGGCCCCGCTAAAGCGCGGGTGAGACTCATGCGCATCCATCCGTTGATTACCCGGTCGGACGACCTCGAGGCACTGGTCGACCGCCTCTCGAAGCACCCGTTCGTCGCCGTGGACACAGAGTTCATGCGCGAGAATACCTATTGGCCTGATCTCTGCCTGATTCAGGTCGCGAACGGTGAGGAAGCGGCGTCGATCGATCCGAAGGCGGAAGGGATCGAGCTGCGGCCGCTGCTCGACCTCTTCGTCGAGAACGAGGATATCCTGAAGGTCTTCCATGCCGGCGGCCAGGACCTCGAGATCATTCACAATCTGACCAGCAAGGTCCCCCACCCGCTGTTCGATACGCAGATCGCCGCCATGGCGCTCGGGCACGGCGAGCAGATCGGCTATTCGAACCTGATCGAATCCCTCCTCGGCCACAGCCTCGACAAGGGGGCGCGCTTCACCGACTGGAGCCGCCGGCCGCTCGACAAGCGCCAGATCGACTATGCGATCGCGGACGTCACCCACCTCGCCACAATCTTTCCGCGGATGGTCGAACGGCTGCGGAAGACGGGCCGCGGAGCCTGGCTCGACGAGGAGATGGAACGTCTCGCCGACCCGTCGAGCTTCGCGTTCGAGCCGAAGGACGCGTGGAAGCGCCTGAAGCTTCCGAACCGCAACCCCGCCGTGCTCGGGCGGCTCAAGGCGCTTGCCGCGTGGCGGGAGACCGAAGCGCGCTCGAAGAACCTGCCGCGTGGACGGATCGTCAAGGACGACACGCTGACCGAGATCGTGGTGCACCCGCCCAGGAATCAGGACGATCTCGGCCGGATTCGCGGCCTGTCCGCTGGCTGGAAGACCAACGACATCGGCGGCCGGCTCATGGCGGCGATCCATAACGCAAAACCGCTGGAGCAGGGCGAGCTGCCGGATCGCGAGCCTCGGCGCCCCGGCCTGACCAAGGATGCGGCGCTCGTCAGCGACCTCTTGAAGCTGCTGCTGAAAATCCGCGCCAAGGAAACCGGTGTCGCGGCCCGGCTGATCGCTCGGTCCGACGACCTCGAGGCGCTGGCCGCGGGCGTGCGGAAGGGTCTCAATATCCTCAACGGCTGGCGCTATGAGGAATTCGGCAAGGATGCGCTCGACCTGGTCGAGGGCCGACTGGCTTTCGCGATCGAAAATGGCAGGCTGAAGATGAGCCGAGTCGCCGAGAAGGAGCGAATCGATGCGTAAATTGCTGATCCTGGGGCCATTCGCGCTTGCGAGCTGTGCAGCTCAGGGCACCATGCCGGTTGGGATCGACCAGGTTCCGCCGGGCTCGAAATGCGTTCAGTCCGGCGCCCTGGACACGTTCAAGGGGGAGGCTGCGACCACCGAGCTCGGCGCCCGGATGATGGCCGCATCGCGCGCCCGGACCTTGCGCTGGGTGCCGTTCGGCGGTGTCATCACGATGGAGTATAGCGAAACGCGCCTGACCGTCAGGCTCGATCAGCAGAACCGGGTGCTTTCGGCGACCTGCGGCTAGGCCGCTTCGCCAGTCATCCGCGCTTCGGCAAGCGCCCGGCGGACCGTCGGCAGAGTGAGTCGGGCCCGCTCGGCAATCGTATGGCGGTCGACCACCTCGACGGCACGCTCGGCGGTCCAATAGTCGCGATGAAGCCGCTCGGCCATGAATCGCAGGGCATCGCCCGGGACGTGAAGGCCACGGTCCGCGAACAGGAGCTGGATCAGGGCCGCGAAGAGTGCGTCGTCGGGATGATGGATCCGGGTGACGGGGGTAACCGCCAGCCGGGTCTTGAGGTCGGGAAGCTCGGGGGCCCAGACCGGCGGCACGGTTTCGGCGATCATTACCAGCGGCCGGCCCGTGTCCTGCGCCTGATTCCAGGCGTGGAACAGCTCTTCCTCGTCGCGGGCCTCGGCGTCGTCGAACAGCCGGCCTCCGACGCGCTCGACAAAGCTCCGGCCGAGCAGGGTACGGCCGGAGCGCCGCGGCCCGGTGAGGATCGTCGCCTTGACCGGCCACAGGCTCCATTTGCGAAAGTGCTCGAAGGCGTCGCGGTTCGCGTCCGAGACGATGAACCGGGCGTCGCCTTCGCTTTGCGGCCAGTCGAGCGGAAGCGCGATCTGGTCCGGCCCCTGTCTCACGGCTGGACGCCCGATGGCTGCGGGGTCGACGGCGACTGCGTCGGCGGCGTGGCCGGTTGCACCGGAGGCGGCGGAGGCGGGATCGGCGGCGGCTTGTCCGACGACGAGCGCATCTCGATCACGGTGCCGGTGAACTCGACGATCCATCCTCGCGCGCTGAGCGCCGAAGCGAGAGCCGCAATGTCGCCGCGATAGGCAACCAGCACATAGCTGGTGCCGCTCGGATTGATCTGCTGCGGAGTGGCGGATTCGATGCCGGGCAACGTCCTCAAATGCGCCATCGCGAAATTGTAGATGTTCACGTCGGCGCCGCTGATCTGGACCTGATAGGCGTTCGCGACATTCGCCGGCTTGGCGACCGGAATCTCCGGCAATTCGAGAACCGGCGGCGGCGGAAGGTTGAGCGACGGATCCCGCTCGAGGCGGCCGGCGGCGAGCGCGGTCGAGAACAACCCGTCCATTCGCCGGACTCCTTCAGCCATCATTCCCGGCAGGGCGTCGCTGTTGGGGGCGGTGAGAGTGAAGCCGCCGACGATTTCGTTGTCGGGTCCGTGACGGGCGATGAACCGGGCTCGGGCCGGCCCGCCCGGATAGAGGCGCTGAAGCTGTACCTCCGCGACGAGGATATCCGCGGCGCCGTAAAGGTCGATGATGTTGCGCCACCAGCCGCGGCCGGGCCGCCCGGCCTGCGCGGCGTTCACCAGCATCGGGTCAACTCCGAGGCCGCTCACCCGGACATAGTCGATCGGGCTTTGCGACGTCCGGAACTGCGCCCAGGCCCGCTGCCAGGCGTTCCTCAGCTCGACGCTCGTCTCCGTGCCACCTGTCACGATGACGGGGATCAGAAGCATCGGATTCGAGCGCTGGACCTCGCCGCCCTCGACACCGAGGAACTGCGCCGCCCGTGCCCGGTCGAACAGGATTCCGAGGTCCGCGATGTAGCGGCTGGGCCCGATCTGCTCGTTCTCCACGTTGATCGAGCTGACGATATCGTCGAGTGTCGAATCGGGAAGGTTCGGCGCCTGGTTGAGCGGCACCCCATGCATCTTCGCATAGAGCGCCCGGAAGCCCTGTCGCTGGGCAATGCGCCAGGCGGCATAGCGCGCGGCCATCGCGTCGGCGCCGCCGACATCCACATGGATTCCGGTCACCTCCAGCGTTCCCGAGCTGTCGATCGGCAGGATCCCGCGATCCGAAGTTTCGAGCTGCGCGTAGAGCGCGCCGGAGAGGCCGGCGACGGCAAGCAGCAGCAGGAGGGAAGCGACAAGGCGACGGAGCATTCGCGCCGCCTTTTGGCGACAATGGCGTGGAAATCCAAGCGGCTTGTCTCTAGTGGCGCGGCAAGATGAGCCGGAAGCCCCTCACCTACGCCGATGCCGGAGTGTCGATCGAGGCCGGCAATGCGCTGGTGAAGGCGATCGGCCCCCTCGCCCGCTCGACCGCTCGGCCCGGAGCCGACGCACAGCTCGGCGGGTTCGGCGGCTTTTTCGACTTGAAGGCCGCGGGCTATTCCGATCCGTTGCTCGTGGCGGCGAACGACGGCGTCGGGACCAAGCTCAAGCTCGCGATCGAGCTCGGACGGCACGACGGCATCGGCATCGACCTTGTCGCGATGTGCGCCAACGACCTCATCGTGCAGGGCGCCGAGCCGTTATTCTTCCTCGATTATTACGCGACCGGAAAGCTCGACCATGACGTCGCGGCGGAGGTCGTCGCCTCGATCGCCGAAGGTTGCCTGCGGGCCGGGTGCGCGCTGATCGGCGGCGAAACGGCCGAGATGCCGGGCATCTATGCCGAAGGCGACTACGACCTCGCCGGCTTCTGCGTCGGCGCCGTCGAGCGCCAGTCCGTGCTGACGGGTGCCGCGGTCGCGCCCGGCGACGTCGTCCTCGGCCTCGCAAGCTCGGGTGTGCACAGCAACGGCTTCTCGCTGGTCCGGCGGATCATCGCCGACCGGAGATGGAACCTCGGCGAACCTCTCCCCTCGCAGGAAGGACGGACGCTCGGAGCAACCTTGCTCGAGCCGACGCGGATCTACGTTCGCTCGCTGCTCCCGCTCGTCCAGCAGGGCCGGATCAAGGGCCTCGCCCACATCACCGGCGGCGGGCTTCTCGAGAACATCCCGCGGGTTCTGCCCGAGGGCTGCCATGCCTGGATTGCCGCCGACAGCTGGGCGCTTCCGCCGATATTCGCCTATCTCCAGGAAGGCGGTCGGATCGCTCCGCAGGAGTTGGCGCGCACCTTCAATTGCGGAATCGGAATGGCGGTGATCGTCGCGAAGGATGATGTCGACCCCGTCGCCGACCACCTCTCGGCCTCCGGCGAAACCGTCCACCGGATCGGCGCCGTAAAGGAGGGCCAGCGCGGCTGCACGATCTCGGCCGGCCCGGATACGTGGAATGCCGGAGAGGCCTGGTTCGCAGAACACAATGCGTGACCCCCAAAGGGACAACCGCCGCGTCGCCATCCTGATCTCGGGCCGGGGAAGCAACATGCGGGCGCTGGTCGAGCGGGCCGAAGGCTATGAGGTCGTGCTGGTCGCCTCGAACAAGCCCGTCGCCGCCGGCCTCGACTATGCGCGCGAAAAAGACGTCCCCGTCTGGGCAAGAGACAGCAAGGGCATGGACAGGGAGCAATTCGACCGCATGCTCAGCGACACGCTCGACCGGCACCGGGCGGGAACCGTCGCGCTCGCCGGATTCATGCGCATTCTCTCGCCCTGGTTCGTCGAGCGATGGCGCGGACGAATCGTCAACATTCACCCCTCGCTGCTTCCGAAATATCGCGGGCTCGACACGCATTCGCGCGCCATCGCCGCGGGTGACGCGGTCAGCGGCTGCTCGGTGCACGTGGT
>DASURT010000241.1:0-5173 GCA_036375515.1 Sphingomicrobium sp. | reverse complement strand
TTCGATGCCCGGAAGTCCGCCGATGCCCGAGCCGATCGAGACGCCGGCGCGCAGCCGCGTCGCCTCGTCCATGTCGGTGAGGCCGGCATCCTCGACCGCCTGGCCCGCCGCATCGATCCCGTAGATGATGAACGGATCGACCTGGCGCTGCGTCTTGAAATCGACGCGCTTGTTGGGGTCGAAGCCATATTCATGATCCGACGGCTTCACCTCGCACGCGATACGGCATTTCTGGTCGCTGGCGTCGAAATGCGTGATCGGGCCCGCGCCGCTCCTGGACGCGAGAAGGTTTTTCCAGCTGGTCTCGACGTCGCCGCCGAGCGGCGTCACCAGACCCAGACCTGTCACGACGACACGGCGCATCATTTAAGCTCCAGTCAATTTCACCAAAGCAAACGGCCTCCCGCTTGTGTCCGGGAAGCCGTTCGTGCCGCCTTTCAAGGCGCAACTCAGCAGCAGAATCGGTCTCCCGATCAGCCCTTGTTCTGGTCGATATAGTCGATCGCGTCGCGAACCGTCGTGATCTTCTCGGCAGCGTCATCCGGGATTTCCACTCCGAACTCTTCCTCGAAGGCCATGACCAGCTCGACGATATCCAGGCTGTCGGCGCCGAGATCGTCGATGAAGCTCGCATCTTCGGTCACTTTATCGGCCTCGACACCGAGATGTTCGACGACGATCTTCTTCACCCGATCGGCTGTCTCGCTCATGGAACGCTTCCTCCGTTTTGCTTTTGCCGCTGCCCTAGCGATGCACCGTTAAGCCCGCAAGTAGCGCAGCCAGTCGTCCGCCGCTACCGCCGACTGCATGCGCTCCCGGCATCTCACACCCGGCGAAATTGCTCTCGCGCGATCTGTCTTCGGCGACGCCCTCGACTATTCGAAGGTCAAGCTGGTCAGAGGCAAATGGTGGCCGTTTCAGCCAAGAAATGCGGCCATGGCCCCCTGTGGCGACATCTGGTTCCACCCGGAAGCAGGCGGCTGGTCGCAGGATTTCTCGAAAGAGCCGCTCAGCAGGCAGGGTTTCTTCATCCATGAAATGACCCACGTCTGGCAGGCGCAGCGCGGCGGCCCGCTCTACCTTCCGCTGATGCGCCACCCCTTCTGCCGCTACAGCTATCGGTTGAAGCCCGGCAAGGCGTTCAGCCGCTATGGGATCGAGCAGCAGGCCGAAATCGTCCGCCACATCTTCCTCGGAGAGCACGGACCTCCGACGGACCAACCGTCCCCGCCGCGTCAACTTCTGCCGTTCTGATGTGAGCGCGCTGAGACCTACCACTGGCTCCATTCGCCGAAGACCGTCCCGTCCATGGGATTCTCAATTGCCACCCGATCGAACCTGGCTGAGACGAGGCATACCGGCGGCCCCTCCGCCGCAGCGCAATGGATGGCGCGCCCATCGGGGAGCTCGGCGAGACGACCGGCGATCACCAGGTCGAGACCCGCGCTCGGCTGCGCGTTGGGCGCGACGGACTTGGTGATTTCGTAGGATCGCTCCGGCCTCTGGACCCGCGAATCCCTGCTCGTGAACAATTGGGCGATGGCGATCGTCAGGCCACCCCAGCGCGCCGAACGAAATTCGGGGGCTGGGCACCCGGCCGCAAGCAGCATCGGCTTGTCGATGGTGAACCCGGCGACGCCCTCATAACCTTTGAGAAGGAGATCGCTCGCCGGTACGCTCGTCGCCGACAGATCGGCGCTGATGTGCGCCCGGAGCACCTCCGTTTTCTCGTCGTAGCTCCAGCGCCGCGAGGGATTGGCCGGAAAGCCCGGACAGCCGAACCGCAGTCGAATTTTGAACTCGCGCCCCTTGAGCGACTGCTGCCCTTCGACGTCGGCTTGCCCGAGCGCCGCTGCCGACATGGCCCGCATCGCGGCGAAGATCATCTGCTCCCGATCGAGCTTCGGCCTGGGCAAGGGAATCGGCACCGCGGGTTTCGGGGCAACCGGCGGCGGCGCGGCGGCGTTTTGCGGCGGCTCGGCCGGTTGCCGTTTGCATCCAGCCGCCAACGCCAACAGCGAAAACGTCCCGATCAAAACGGCCAAGCGCCTGTCCACCATCGCCCCTCTGTGCCAGAAGCAGCGCTGGCACGCGAGTAGAACAGGGAAACGGCCGTCCAGCGATGACCTTCGATCAGCTTGTTACCCTCGCCGTGCTGGTCGCCGTCATCGCCGCGCTCATTCTCGACAAGGCGCGCGCCGACGTTGTGGCACTGTGCGGCGCGGCAGTGCTGCTCATCACCGGCGCGGTCCGGCCGGTCGAGGTTCAGGGCGCCTTCGCCAGCCCCGCGATCATCGCCCTCGCCTCGCTGTTCGTCATTGCCTACGCAATGGAGCTCTCCGGCCTTCTCGACGCCGCCATTCACAAGGGCGTGGCCTTGTGCCACCGCATCGGCAAGGCCGGCATCTGGCTACTCATCGGCTTCGCGGGCACTGCATCGGCCTTTCTCAACAACACGCCGATCGTCGTGCTCGGCGCTCCGGTCGTGCGCGACGTTGCGAAGGCTCTCGACTTGCCGCCCAAGGCGTTCCTGATGCCGCTCTCCTATGCCGCGGTGCTGGGCGGCTGCTGCACGCTCATTGGTACTTCGACCAACCTGTTGGTCAGCGACATGGCAGTGGTCGCGGGCCAGCCGCGCTTTTCGATGTTCGAGATCACTCCGGTGGGCGTCGCGGTAGCGGTGGTCGGCGGCCTTTACCTGCTCCTCTTCAGCGGGCGGCTGATGGGCAAGGTGGCTTCGGAGCCGGAGGAAGAAAAAGCCCGGTCCGACTCGTTCGAGCCCGGGCTCGCCGGCGCGCAGGTCGGAAGCATCGTCGCATTCGCATCCGCGCCAACGCTACAGCCGGCTAAGGCCCTCCTCTCGGCCGGGGTTTTCGTTGCCGTTATCGCCGCGGCGACCTTGAATCTCGCGCCGATCGCCGCCTGCGCTTTTGCCGGCGCGGTGCTGCTGATCGTTCTTCGAGTCATCACGGCGGACGAGGCCTATCGCGGCCTACGCCCCGACATCCTGATCCTGATCGCCGGTATGGTCGTGCTGGGTATCGCCCTGGAAGTGACCGGGCTCGCGGACGAAGCGACTCGGGCAATGATCGGCTCGCTGATGGGCGTGTCGCCGATCGTCGCCCTTATCGGCCTCTACGGAGCCACCTTGTTCCTGACCGAATTGCTCTCGAACGCGACCGTGGCCGTGCTCGTCTCACCCGTAGCTGTTGCCCTGGCCCAGGCGCTCGGCGTCAGCCCGCGGCCGTTCCTCGTCGCCGTGATGATTGCCGGAAGCGCGGCCTTCGCTACACCGTTCGGCTATCAGACCAACGTCATGGTCTATCAGATGGGCGGCTATTCCTACGGCGACTTCCTGAAGGTCGGCCTGCCGCTCAACCTCATCACCTGGGCTACCGCGGTCGTGGCGATCCAGGCTTATTTTCCGTTCTAGGGCGCTTAGCCCGCCGCTTTCGCCACCCCGACGAGCGCAGGCCGAAGCAGCCGGTCCTTCATCATGTAGCCCGCCTGCATTTCCTCGACGATCGTGCCCGGCTCCGCGTCCGCGCTCGGGATTTCGACCATCGCCTGGTGCCGGTGCGGGTCGAGCTGCTCGCCAATGGTCTTGATGCGCGTAATTCCGTTGCGCTGGAACACGGCGTCGAGTTCGCGCGACGTCGCTTCGATTCCGTCGAGAAACTGGCTGGCGGTCTTGTCGGCGCGCAGATCGTCGCCCACCGCCGCGAGCGCGCGGTCGAGATGATCCTTGATCGCCAGCATGTCGCGCGCGAATCCCGCGGCGGCATAGCTCGTCGCCTGCTGAAGCTCTTGCTCGAGGCGGCGGCGTACGTTCTGTGTCTCCGCGGCCGCGTAAAGCGCCTTCTTGTTTGCCTCCTCGAGCTGTTCCTCCAGCTCCGCGACGCGGTCATGTTCCGCGACCTCGGGCGCGCCGTCGGAAGTCTCCTTGCGGAGCTCCTCGGCATTCTCGTGAAGCTGGTCTTCGTCCTTGGCCGTTTCCATCATGCCATCAATCTCGTCAGTGCTTTCGCCGTGAAATCCACCATGGGGACCACCCGCGCATAGTTCAACCGCGTGGGACCGATCACCCCAACAACGCCGACCACCTCGCCATGGCTCCCGCGATAGGGCGCCGCGATGACGGATGAGCCGGAAAGCGCGAACATCCGATTCTCCGAGCCGATAAAGATCCGGCACCCGGGGGCGTCCCGAGCGCCCTCCAGCAGCTGCACGATCTCCTGCGCTTCCTCGAGCTCGTCGAGCAATTGCCGGATGCGCTCCAGGTCCTCGGCCGCGGTTGCGTCGATGAGGTTGGCCTGACCCCGGACGATCAGCACCGGTCGCCGGGCATGATCCTGGCTCCAGGCAGCCAGCCCCGACGCGACCAGTTCGGCAGCGGCGGCGTCCACCGCCTCCTTGCGCTCGCGAATCTCGGCCCGCAGGCGCGCTTCCGCTTCGGCGAGGGTCAGCCCGGCGAGCCGTGCATTGACGAAATTGCTCACTTCCATGAGGGCGGCGGCCGACGTCGTGTCGTCGAGCGAGACGATCCGGTTCTCGACGCTGCCGTCGGCGCCGACCAGCACCGCGAGCGCGCGGTGCGGGTTCAGCGGCACGAAACTCAGCTGCTTCAACGTCATCTCGCGCTTCGGCGCGAGCACCACGCCGGCCGCCTGCGACAGACCCGACAGCGCGGCCGATGCCGCGGCGAGTGCGTCCTCGATCGGCTGATCGCGAACGATTCGGCGCTCGATCTCGCGCTTCTCCCGCGGGTCCGGGGCTGAAGCCTGCATGATTCCGTCGACGAACAACCTCAGGCCGCTATCCGTCGGGATTCGGCCGGCCGAAGTGTGCGGATGCGTGAGCAGCCCGCGCTCCTCCAGTTCCTGCATGACCCCGCGAATCGAGGCCGGCGAGAGGCTGATCGAGCCCGCAAGCGCCCGGGAACCGACCGGAAGCCCGCGATCGAGATAGGCCTCGACCACCTGCCCGAAAATCTCCCGCATCCGGTCCGTCAATTCGCCGATGGGCTGGGTCATGGGTTACATGTAGTCGCCACCCCTCGGGTCGTCATCCCCGCGAAAGTGGGGATCCAGCCCCAAACAAAAACAAGGTTCCCGCTTTCGCGGGAATGACGAAGAAGGCTAAGGGCGCGTCAAACCACAAAGGAGACGCCATG
>DASURT010000240.1:0-4094 GCA_036375515.1 Sphingomicrobium sp. | reverse complement strand
TCGCCGTCGGTGAACTTCTGCGCGAGGTTGGCGAGCGGCCGGCCGACGTCGGTGTCGATGACGTCGAACAGGGCCGTCACGGCCGGGGTGAACCATTTGATCCGCAGCCGCTCGTCGAGGAAAATCGTCGCGATGTCGTTGCCGGCGAGCAGGTTCCTCAGGTCGTCGCCGGCCTCGTCGAGCTCGGCCACTTTGCGCTCCAGTTCGGCGTTGACCGCGTTCAGCTCCTCGTTGAGCGATTGCAGCTCCTCCTTCGAGGATTCGAGCTCCTCGTTGGTCGCCTGAAGCTCCTCGTTGACGCTGGTCGCTTCCTCGTTGGCGGCCTTCAGCTCCTCGTTCGCCGTCTCATATTCCTCGACGATCGCCTGCAGCTCGTCGCGCGCCTCTCTTAGCTCCTCCTCATAATCGCGCTCGGGCGCGCGGTTGGCGGGCTTGCGGGCGGTACGCGCGGGCGTCCGCGCGCCGAAATCCTTCCCGGCGGGCGCAAAGCTCACCATCAACAGGCCGTTGCCATCATCCCGGCCGCCGAGCGGGCATGCCGTCACCTCAACCGACCCGGTTTTCGCCTGGTTCGCGCTGAGCGTCACGGCCCCGCCATCTTCGACCGCTTTCTTCACCGCGCGGCGGATCGTCAGCCCCAGCCCGTTGCGCGCCATCGCCATCAGGTCGAGCGTTGGCGGGCCCGGCGGCAGCACCAGATAATCCTCGGTTGCCCCGTGAAAATGATGAATTCGAAAGTGGCGATCGATCACGACCGAGGCGGGTCCGAAGCGTTCGGCGAGCGCCTTGACCGCGATGTCGGCGAGCATCGGCGCGTCGTGCTTTTTCGCAGGCGACGCGACCGACGGCCAGGTCGGGAAGTCGATCGCCTGGCCGCGCGACCCGTCGATTCGCTTATAGATCCGCCAACGCTTCGACACCGTCGCGAACAAGTGATTGCGCTGCCCGACCGATTCCGCGTTGCCGAGGAACAGATAGCCGCCCTCCTTCAGCGCGAAGTGCGTTAGCGACAGCACGCGCTCCTGTGCCTCGGGCTCCAGATAGATGAGCAGGTTGCGGCAGCTCACCAGATCCATTTTCGAATAAGGCGGATCGGTCAGCAAATTCTGCGGCGCGAAAACGACGGTTTCGCGGATCTCGGGCTTGACGCGATAGATTTCGCCGGTCTTGTCGAAGAAGCGCTCCAGCCGTTCCGGCGACAGGCTTTCGACCATGCTCGCGGGATAGGCGCCCTTGCGCGCCCCGGCGAGATTGTTTTCGGCAAGGTCGGTGGCGAAAATCTTGACTCCGAGACTCTTTCCCGCCGCTTCGGCGCGCTCGGCGAGCTGCATGGCGATGGTATAGGATTCCTCGCCCGTCGAGCAGGCCGGAACCCAGGCCCGGATCGCCTGGTCGGTTTCGGCTTTCGCGACCAGCGGCGCGATCACTTCGCGGTCGAGCGCCTCCCACGCCTCCGGATCGCGGAAGAAGCCGGTGACGTTGATCATCATGTCCCTGGCGAGCGCGTTGAGCTCGGCGGGATCGTCGCGGAGCCGCTCCAGATAGGCGTCGAGCGACTCAATGCCGGCCAAACCCATCCGCCGGTGAGTGCGGCGGGTGAGCGTGCTACGTTTGTACTGGCGGAAGTCGTGACCGGCGCGCGCGCGAATCAAGGTCAGCACGTCGTCGAAACTGGATCGGGATTTCTCGGCGATCGTCTCGGGAGTGTCGTCGCCGTCGATATAGGGGCTGCTGGCATAGCGGACCAGCGCCGCGGGCATGGCGGCGGGCGCCAGCACATAATCCACCGCGCCCGAGTCGATCGCGTGGCGCGGCATGCTGTCGAACTTCGCGGTTTCCGGGTCCTGCGCGATGCACATCCCGCCCGAAAGCTTGATGTCCTGGATGCCGGCGGTGCCGTTGCTCCCGGCGCCAGAGAGCACGATGGCGATGGATTTGGTCGTCTGGTCCTCGGCAAGCGCGGTGAAGAAGCGGTCGATCGGGTGGCGCTGTCCGCGCGGTTCGGCCGGCTCGCTCAGCCGCAGGACGCCGTCCTCGATCAGCAAGGTCTGGGCGGGGACAATGACATAGACATGGTCGGGCTCGACCTTCATTCCGTCCGCGACCTCGACGACAGGCATGCTGGTCTGCTTGCCGAGCAGCTCGGCGAGCAAGCTCTTGCGGGTCGGCTCGAGGTGCTGGACGATGACGAAACCCATGCCGCTGTCAGGCGGCATCGCGTTCAAAAATTCGGTCGCGACCTCGAGCCCGCCGGCCGACATGCCGATGCCGACGATCGGGAAGGGGCCGCCTTCACCCTCTTTCGGATTGGCCGCGCGCGGGTCGGCAGCGACCGGTCGCTGCTTGCGGGGCTTGCGCTCGACTTTGGCGTTCCGGGGCAGGGTTCGATCCTTCCCAATCGCGACACTCGCCCAACCTCGGGCCTTCGCGCGGCTGGACGGTTAGCACCCCCCCCCCCCGCATGGAAAACAGCTTTTTCAAAGCGTTCAGGCGGAACTTGACGGTTCGAGAGCTAGTGCCGGTGCTCCGGTCGTAGCTGGTATCGACCCTTTTCGAGGCCGTCGAACATCGTTGCGATCGCCGGATGATCGACCGGTTCGTCGCTCTCGTCCGGGACGAGGTTCTGCTGGCTGACGTAAGCGACGTAGGTCGTTTCCGCATTCTCGGCGAGCAGGTGATAGTAGGGCTGGTCCTTGGACGGCCGGATCGCCGCGGGGATCGCCTCGTACCATTCGTCGCTGTTGGCGAAGACCGGATCGACGTCGAACACCACTCCGCGGAAATCGAAGATCCGGTGCCGAACGACGTCGCCGATCGCAAAGCGGGCCTGGGGAATGTCGATTCTCTGAGCCACGGGCGGGGAACGTTTGAAAGGTTCAAAAGGGGTCATCGCTTCCTATCTAGGCAGACCAGACCGTCGCTGCTAGAGCGCCGCGTCCGACCGGAGCCGGCGCTCGCCCGGCCAGCGCGATACCCTGGAGAGGTGGCTGAGTGGTCGAAAGCACCGCACTCGAAATGCGGCGTATGGGCAACCGTACCGTGGGTTCGAATCCCACCCTCTCCGCCATCCTGCTTCGCGCTCCGCGCTTCGCTTACTTGCCCAGCCGTTGCTTGAGCTCCGACAGCTCCCAATAATCGTTGCGGCTGAAGGGCAGGTTGCGCTTGAGCGCCGCATAACCCATGCGCCCCAGCTGGCGTTTTAGCGTTTCAAGCTCGGCGAAGGTCGCGCGAATGGCGTCCTTGTCGAACCTGGCGTCCCCGGCGGCCTCCTCCATCAGCGTCTCTTCGGCCTCGACCACCAGCCAGGCCTGCAGCTCCCAGTAGCGCCGGATCCGCTCGCCCGTTTCGGGTCCGAGACGCGTCGCGACCGCCGCCATCCTTTCCCCGCTTACGCCGTCCGGCCAACGTCCGGCCCGCAGCGCCTCGAGCTGCGCCTTATGCTGCGCATATTCCTCTTCGAGCCACTTCTGCGCCTCGGTCGTCCCCAACTGGAAAATCCAGAGGATCGCGATCGGCGCGAACATGGCCGCGCCGAGCATCGCGATCAGCGGACGCTCCGGGAACTGGTTGAAGACCATGTGGATCAGGACCGCGATCAGATAGCCCGGGGCGAACCAGAGCAGGTTGAAGTTGAATTCGCCCGCGGCCTCCCGCGTTTCGCGCTCGGCGAACTCGTGGGCGGTCGCCGCAAGGAGCGCGAGCGTCGTCCCGTGCATGACCGCCGTTCCGAGGCCGCGGACCAGCCAGGTCCCCGCGCCATAGTCCGACAGCCGGACCAGATAGATGATGTTCTCGATGACCGAGAATCCCGCGCCGAGCGCGAAACCGGAAATCACCGCGTCGAGCTTGAATCCGATCCGGTTGAGTCGGAACAGCAGGATCACGAGCACGCCCTTGATCGCCTCCTCGATCCACGGCGCGACGAACCGGCTGTAATTGGAAAAGCCGATCGGCAGGGTGTCGAGCAGGCGCCCGCTCACCGGATAGGAGGCGATCGCGCCCAGTCCGCCGAGCAGCAGCAGGATGAGGATCTCCTTGAGGTTCATCAGCTTGAACGCGTCGAACCAGACGAAGATCGTGAGCATCACGAGGAC
>DASURT010000239.1:0-6062 GCA_036375515.1 Sphingomicrobium sp. | reverse complement strand
CGGATCGTTTCTTCGGCCCGCAGCTGCGCGGTTTCGACATCCGCGGAATCGGCCCAAGGATCCAGAGCATCCCCTATACGTGCCCGGACGCCGCCTGCACCAATCCGACGCTTGCGCTCGACCAGGCGCGGATCACCGACGCGTTGGGCGGCCGCGCCTATTACATGGGCCGTCTCGAACTTGAGATTCCCGTCAGCGCGAGCATCAAGAACATGGGCCTTCGCCCCTCGGCGTTCGTCGATATCGGATCGCTCTTCAAGCTCACTCAGCCGGAGCTTCTGAACATTCCGCAGATCGGCACCCCGAAGAGCGGGGCGGGGGAGACTTGCGTGCAGGACTTGGGCGACAGCAAAACCACCAACGACGCGCCGTGCGATCCGGCCCTCTTCAATATCTCTCCGGGCCGCAGGGAGTTCTACCTCGGCGACTCTCCGAAGCCGCGGCTTGCGATCGGCGTCGGCGTCAACTGGGTATCGCCGTTCGGGCCGCTGCGCATCGACCTCGCCAAGGCTCTGCTCAAGCAGGATGGCGACGACACCAAAATCTTCAGCTTCAACGTAGGGACAGCATTCTAATGAACAGATTTCTCCTTTCCGCCGCGCTTGCGGTGACCGCGCTCGTGCCGTCGGCCGCGGCCGCGCAAGCCATCCCGGCCGCCGTCGTTGCGGTCGTCGACCTCGAGCGGGTGACGAGCGAGTGCAATGCCTGCAAGACCGCGACGGCGGCTCTGCGGAGCCAGGTCACAGGCCTCGAGAACCGCCAGAAAGCCCTGGCGACGCCGTTGGAGACCGAGGGCAAGGCGATTCAGGCCGCGGTCAACGCCCTTGCCGGCAAGCAGCCCGACGCCGCGCTCCAGAGCCGGGCCAAGGCATGGGAAGCCAAGCGTCAGCAGGCGGCCCAGGAAGTTGGCCGGCAGCAGGAGCAGATCCAGCGCAACCAGCAGTACATCCAGCGTCAGATCGCGACGAAGCTCGGACCCATCTATCAGCAGGTCATGCAGCGCCGCGGCGCGACCGTCTTGATGGAGCAGGGATCGACCCTCGCCGCCTCGTCGAGCATCGACGTGACGAACGATGTGCTGACCGCGCTCAACACGGCCCTTCCGACGATCGCGACGACCGCTCCGGCCCAGGCCCAGCAGCAGCCGCAGGGCCGCTGATCACGCAATGACCGACCAGCCGGCCAGCGCCGCCACCCCGGCCTCCGCCGGGGCTCCGCTCGACATCCAGCGGGTGATGGCGGCGCTGCCGCATCGCTACCCGATGCTGCTGGTCGACCGGGTCGAAAGCCTCGACCCGGAAAAGGGGATCACCGCGATCAAGGCCGTGACGATCAACGAGCCCTTCTTTCAGGGCCATTTCCCCGCGCGGCCGATCATGCCCGGAGTGCTGATCGTCGAGGCGCTCGCCCAGGCCGCGGGCGTGCTCGCGGTCGAGGCGCTCGGCCTCGCCGGCTCCGGCAAGCTCGTCTATTTCATGGCGATCGAGGGCGCGAAGTTCCGTGCACCCGTCGAACCCGGCGTCCTGCTCAAGCTCGAGGTGGAGTTCGTCCAGAAGCGGGCGAGCGTGTGCAAGTTCGCCGGGCGCGCGAGCGTCGACGGCAAGCTCGCGGCCGAAGCCAATTTCACGGCGATGATCGCCGATCCGCCCGAAGGCTGATCCCGGCGAACAGGCCGCGGCCTTCCGTCCGGTAGCCGGCCGAATCCTCATAGCGCGTGCCGAGAAGGTTGGTCCCCCGGGCAAACAGCTCGATGCCGGGCCTCACCGCATAGGCGACGCGCGCCCCCGTCAGCCAGTAGGGGTCGACCCGCACGATCCCGAACGGCCGGACCTCCAGGAAATCGCGCCGGGCCCCGACATAGACGACCGACGCCCCATAGCTCCATCGCCCCGACGTGCCGTCCGCGGCGATGGAACCGCTATGCCTGGGCCGGCGCAGCTCCCGCACCAGCCGGCCGCCGGCCGAGTCCGGCTGGGTCGCGTTCAAATAAGCATAGTTCGCGGTCAGCCGCACGGCTCGGCCGACCTGCCATGCGAGATCGGCCTCCACGCCCCAGCGGCGGCTGGTGCCGGTGCTGTTTTCGGTGCTCGAGAGGAAGGTCTCGGGATCGAAGGTGTCGACGATCTCATTGTGCAGGCGCTGGCGATAGGCGGTCAGCGAGGCCGCGACCGTGCTTCGGCGGAACCGGAGCGACCCTTCGAACCCGCGCGAGCTTTCCGGCTTGAGCGACGGATTGCCGACGAAATTGTTGGGAAAGAAGCCGTAGAGGTCGAAGAACGTCGGTTGTGCGATGCCTTCGGCATAGGATCCGGCGACGCCGAAGCCGCCCCCGATATCGACAAGCAGCGACGCCCGCAGCGAGGTCGAGTCCTCGAACCGGTTGAAGAAGTCGCGGCGAAGCGCGACGTCGCCGGTGAAACGGGGCGTCGTCGCTCGCCACTCCGCGGTCAGCGCATTGTGGGCGCGGTCGCGGTTCTGGTCGGTGGGCAAGCCTGAGACCAGCCCGCGCGCCTTGAAGGTTTCCCGCTCAGAATCCGCGGCGAAGATCAGCCGGTGCTCGACGGAGCCGGTCCTCAGCCGGCGCTCGATCTGGGCGTCGATGGTCCGTCGCGTACCGCTGGTGCGGTTCGTCGGGTCGTCGGCGAGGAAGTTGCGGTTGGACGACCCGAGAAGCGAGGCGCCGACGCGGCCGGTCCAGGCCGACTGCTCGCTGCCGATCTCCGCCCACACACGCCCTGCGGAGAGCCGATTCCGGCTGTTGTCGAGCGTATCCGTTCGCTCGAACGTGGACGGGTCGTAGCCGTCGAACTCGCTTCGCCCGCGAAGCGCGAAGCCGACCGCGCCGAGGCGAACCGTGGGTGAGAGCGCAAGCGTTCCGCGCAATCTGCCGGACAGGTTGCGGTAGCCGTCCTTGTCGCCGCCCGGAGCGCCGAAGCTGTCGATCCCCGTCGCCCGCTGCCAGCCAAGGGCGCCGGCGATGCTCGCTTGGTCGGAAGCGATCGAGCCCGATGCGCTGGCCCGACGGAAACCGAATGAGCCGGCCTCAGCCGCCACCGCGTGGCCCCGATAATCGTTCGCGCCGTTGACCGCGATCACTCCGCCGATCGCGTCGGAGCCCCAGAGCGCCGATTGCGGCCCGCGCACGATCTCGATGCGCGAGGCGAGATCCGCGTTCAGCAGCTCGAACCGGGCGAAGTCGCCGGTCGCGGGGTCGTTGGCCCGGATGCCGTCGATGAACAGCAGGGTATGATTATTCTCCGCGCCGCGGATTCGAACCTCGGTGAAGAGGCCGGCCGGGCCCTGGACGGTCACCGCGACCGAAGGGCTAAGCCGGAGCAATGTCGGGACCAGCGCGTCGCCGAGCCGCTCGATGCGCGGCTGATCGATGACGGTAACGCTTGCCGGGGTGCGCGATTCCTCTTCCGGCGCGCGCGAGGCCGTGATGACAATCTGGTCTGTATCGATGGGCAATGCGGGCATTTCATCCTCTCCGTTGACGAACCTGTCGTCACGGAGGGATGCGCTGCCGAACGCAGCATCGGGCCCCACGCCCCACGGCTGGTCCCGGCCGGGGAAACGGACGACGGACCGGGGCAGGTTCCTGACTTTGCCCGTCGCGATCGGTCGATCGGCAGCCGGGCTTACAGTTGCGGGCACAGCGCCGGATTCGCACCGGCTTCCCTTTGAACCGCCCCCGGCCGACTTGCGTCGGTGGGCGGCACCCTGGTCGTGGGGCGAGCTAGGCCCGACGCCGGCGGGCTGTCAAATCCCACCCGTCCGCATTATGCAGACGCGATGACGAACCATGCCCGCCTGATCGCGCTTCTTTCAGCAATCGCCGCGGCCGCCGTCCTGCGGCTGGTGCCGCATCCGCCCAACTTCAGCCCGATCGGGGCGATGGCGCTGTTCAGCGGCGCCTATCTCGGGCGGCGCTGGATCGCCTTTGCGGCACCCCTGGCCGCGCTGCTTTTGAGCGACCTCGTGCTCGGCTTCTATGCCGGCATGTGGGTGCAGTATCTGAGCGTCGCCTTGGTCGTTCTGATCGGCTGGGTGGCGCTGAAGCGGGTGTCTCCGCTCCGCGTCGGCGCGGCGGCCATCGCAAGCTCGGCGCTGTTCTTCCTCCTCACCAATTTCGGCACCTGGGCGCTCAGCGGATTGTATCCGCTGACCGCGAGCGGGCTGGCCGCCTGCTATGCTGCGGCAATCCCGTTTTTCCAGAACACGCTCGCCGGCGACCTGTTCTTTGCCGGCCTGTTGTTCGGAGGATTCGCGCTGGTCGAGCGGCTCGCGCCGGTCTTGCGCGCGGATGGGGAGCCGAGCCCGGCCTGAGGTTGCACTTTTGGGCCCTCCACTCTAAGTCGCGCGCTCCTGTTTCGGGCAGCTGGTCGGAAACCAGCCGCTAACCCAAGGAAAAGTCACATGAAGTCCGGTATCCATCCCGATTATCACATGATCACCGTCGAGATGACCGACGGCACCAAGTTCCAGGTCCGGTCGACCTGGGGCAAGGAAGGCGACACGCTCCACCTCGACGTCGACCCGAAGGTCCATCCGGCCTGGACCGGCGGCCACCAGAAGCTGGTCGACAGCGGCGGCCAGGTCGCTCGCTTCAACAAGCGCTTCGGCGGACTCACCCTGGGCAAAAAATAATCGGCGATGCAGGCTGCTCCGACGCTCGAGACCGGGCGGTTGATCCTGCGCGGTTTCGAACGCCGCGACCTCGATCCGCTTGCCGCGACGCTCGGTAATCCCGAAACGACCCGCTATCTCACGCCGCAGCCGTTCAGCCGCGAGGATTCGTGGCGCCGAGTGATGATGGCCGTTGGCCAGTGGCCGCTGCTCGGCTTCGGCTATTGGGCGATCGAATTGAAGTCGGACGGACGCATGGTGGGCCAGGCCGGCTTTGCCGATTTCGAGCGTGACATGCAGCCGGACATTTCCGGCGAGCCGGAGATGGGCTGGATTTTCGATCCGAGCGTCCACGGGCAGGGGATCGCGTTCGAGGCGTGCTCCGCCGCGCTCGACTGGGCCGATTCAAACCTGTCGGCGGGCGGCTATCCGGCGATCATCAGCATCGACAACGCGGCGTCGATCCGGCTCGCCGAGCGGCTCGGCTTCGAGCGGCTCCCGGACGGCATCTACAAGGATGAACCCATCGCCGTGTTTCGCCGGCCAGCGGTCCGCGCCTAAAAAGCCGACAATCCGGTAATCGCGCGGCCCATGATCAGGGCGTGGACGTCGTGCGTGCCCTCATAGGTGTTCACGGTCTCCAGGTTTGCGGCGTGCCGCATCACGTGGAACTCGGCCGAAATGCCGTTGCCGCCGTGCATGTCGCGGGCGATGCGGGCGATCTCGAGCGCTTTGCCGCAATTGTTGCGCTTGATCAGGCTGATCGTCTCGGGGATCAGCTCGCCCTCCTCCAGGCGACGGCCGACGCGCAGCGAGGCCTGCAGCCCGAGCGTGATCTCGGTGACCATGTTGGCGAGCTTGAGCTGAACCAGCTGATTGGAGGCGAGGGGACGCCCGAACTGCTTGCGGTCGAGCGTGTATTGGCGAGCCGCGGCGTAGCAGGCCTCGGCCGCGCCCATCGATCCCCAGCTGATGCCGTAGCGCGCGCGGTTGAGGCAGCCGAACGGCCCCTTGAGGCCCTCGACATTCGGCAGCAGCGCGTCCTCGCCGACCTCGACCCCGTCCATGACGATTTCGCCGGTGATCGATGCGCGGAGCGAGAGCTTCTCCTTGATCTTGGGGGCCGACAGTCCGCCCATGCCTTTCTCGAGCACAAAACCGCGGATCTTGCCGTCATGCGCGTCCGACTTCGCCCAGACGACGAACACGTCGGCGATGGGGGAATTGGTGATCCACATCTTGGTGCCGGAGAGGAGGTAACCTCCCTGCACCTTCTGCGCCCGCGTGCGCATGCTTCCGGGGTCGGAGCCGGCATCCGGCTCGGTCAGGCCGAAGCAGCCGACCCATTCGCCGGTGGCGAGCCTGGGCAAATATTTCCGGCGCTGCTCCTCCGAACCGTAGGCGTGGATCGGGTACATCACGAGGCTCGACTG
>DASURT010000238.1:0-3461 GCA_036375515.1 Sphingomicrobium sp. | reverse complement strand
GGGAGAGCTTGCCGCCGAGTTGGCCCGGCTGTCGCCGGCCGAGACGATCGCCGATTGTGCGGTTCCGGGAATCCGCGCAACGCCGGGCAAGGGCGGCTTCGACAGCATGGCGGGCGAGCGAGCGCTCAAGGCGAGGTTCGGCCTTGCGACGCTCGACGGCCTCGGCTCGCCGTCGCGAGCCGAGCTCGCCGCGGCGGGCGGTCTGCTCGCCTATCTCGGCGCGACCCAGAAGGGCGCCGGGACCTTGCTCGACGCTCCCCGGCGGATCCGGCGCTCCAGTCACATGGCGATCGACGCCGCGAGCCGCGACAGCCTCGAGCTGACCCGCTCGGTGGGCGGAAGCGTCGCCGGCAGCCTGCTGGGCGAGATCGACCGTTGCCAGGCCGCGGCCGGCCGGCGCCTGCTCGCCGACGACCTCTCCGCGCCGCTCACCGACAAAGGCGCGATCGAGGCGCGCCTGTCGCTCGTCGCATGGCTGCATGAGGATGCACTCCGCCGCGAACGCGTGCGCGCGGCGCTGAAAGCCATGCCGGACTTGGCGCGGGCGCTGGCCCGGCTCACGTCGGGACGCGGATCCCCGCGCGACCTCGCCTTGCTGCGCGACGGCCTGGTCGCGGCCGGCGCCTTGAAGGATGATCTCGAGGGCGAATCCGAACGGCCGGCATTGCTCGAATCATTGGTTCCAAAGCTCGGCGGGCATGAGGCGCTGACCGGCAAGCTCGCCCGGGCGCTGGTCGAGACTCCACCAATCGACGCGTCCAAAGGCGGCTATATCGCCGAGGGCTATGACGGGGAGCTCGATTCCCTGCGCGATGCCGCGTCGAACGGCCGGCGCGCGATCGCCGCGCTCGAGGCGCGCTATCGCGATTCGACCGGAATCGCCTCGCTCAAGATCCGCCACAATGCGGTGCTCGGCTATCACATCGAGATCGCCGCCAGGAACGCCGACAAGCTGATGGCTCCGGACAGCGGCTTCGCCCATCGCCAGACCCTGGCCGGGGTCGTCCGCTTCAATTCGCCCGAGCTCCACGAGGAAGCGAGCCGGGTGGTCGAGGCGGGCGCGCGCGCGCTGGCGGCCGAGGCGGCCCATGCCGGGGAGCTGACGGAGCTCGCCGTCCAAAGCGCCCCGCGGATCACCGCGACCGCCGACGCCATCGCCCGGATCGACGTCGCGGCGAGCCACGCCGCGCGGGCCGCGGAGGGCGGGTGGACGGCGCCGCATCTGACCGACGAGCCCTGCTTCGAGATCGAGGCGGGACGGCACCCGGTGGTCGAAAGCGCGCTGCGCGAAGGCGGCGAGCCCTTCATCGCCAACGATCTCTCGATGGGCCCCGCGGACCGGCTGTGGCTGATCACCGGGCCGAACATGGGCGGCAAATCGACCTTCCTTCGGCAGGCCGCGCTGATCGCGGTGCTCGCGCAGGCGGGCAGTTTCGTTCCGGCCGCGCGGGCCAGGGCCGGGATCGTCGACCGGCTGTTCAGCCGCGTCGGCGCGTCGGACAATCTCGCGCGGGGGCGCTCGACGTTCATGGTCGAGATGGTCGAAACCGCCGCCATCCTCGCTTTGGCCACGCCCCGGAGCCTCGTCGTCCTCGACGAGATCGGGCGCGGAACCTCGACCTACGACGGGCTCGCGATCGCCTGGGCGGTGGTCGAGGCGATGCACGACCAGGTCCAGTGCCGCACCCTGTTCGCGACGCATTATCACGAGCTGACCCGGCTCGCCGGCCGGCTCGACGCTTTGTCTCTCCACCATGTCCGCGCGCGCGAATGGAAGGGCGACCTGGTCCTGCTCCACGAAGTCGCGGACGGGGCGGCCGACCGGAGCTACGGGATCGCGGTCGCCAAGCTCGCCGGCCTGCCTCCGCCGGTCGTCGCGCGCGCCCGCTCGGTGCTGGCGAAGCTCGAAGCGGGCCGCGACGCGACCGGGGGCATCGCCGCCGGGCTCGACGATCTCCCCCTCTTCGCCGCGGCCGGGCCGGACCACGCTCCCGACCCGCTTGCGGCGGAGATCGAACGGATCGACCCGGACGCTTTGACGCCGAGGGAGGCGCTCGAGCAGCTCTACCGCTTGAAGAGGCTTGCCGCCGAGTCGGGGTCATGAGCCTGCTCGACATCGAGAACCGCCGGGTGATCATCGACCGGCGCGCCGAAGCGGACCGGATCGCCGCGCTCAAGCCCGGCAGGAAATTGAGCGCCGAAGCGGCCGCCGTGTTGCGCGGGGCGCTCAGGCATGGGCACGCGGAGATCTCCCGCCGCCTTGCCGCGGAGCCCGGTCGCGGGCTCGCCGCCGCCCAGGCCAACGCCTATCTCCACGACCAGCTCGTCCGGCTGGCCTATGAGTTCGTCGAAGCCCGTATCGTCGGCGCGCCGATCGGCGACGGTCTTGCGCTGGTCGGCCTGGGCGGCACCGGGCGCGGCGAAATGGCGCCCTACAGCGACCTCGATCTCATGTTCCTTACCGCCAGGGCGCCGACTCCCGAGCAGGAGCAGGCGGCCGAGGCGATCCTCCATCTGCTGTGGGACCTGAAGCTGAAGGTCGGCCACTCGATCCGGTCGGCGCCGCAGCTGCTCGCGCTAGCGTAAAAGGACATGACGATCCGCACCGCCTTCCTCGAAGCGCGGTGGCTCTGGGGCGACGAGAGAACATTCGACTCGGCCATGGCCCGCTTCCGCAAGGACGTCGTTGCGGGGAGTGCCGCCGAATATGTCGCCGCCAAGCTCGCCGAGCGCGACGAGCGCCACGTCAGGATGGGCGACAGCCGTTACGTGGTCGAGCCGAACGTGAAGGACGGCAAAGGCGGCCTTCGCGATCTCCACACGCTCTATTGGATCGGCAAATATGTGCATGGCGTCGAGCGCCCGGCGGAGCTGGTCGGGGCGGGGCTCCTGACCGCCGCGGAATTCCGCCGCTTCGACCGCGCCGAACGCTTTTTCTGGTCGGTCCGCTGCCACCTGCATTTGCTGGCCGGCCGGGCCGAGGAGCGGCTGAGCTTCGATTACCAGCCCCGGATCGCGGAGGTCATGCGCTATGCCGACCGGCCGGGGAAATCGGCGGTCGAACGCTTCATGCAATTCTATTTCCTGAACGCGAAAACGGTCGGCGACCTGACCGGCGTGTTCCTCGCGCAGCTCGACGAGCAGCTCGGCCGCAAGGGCTTCCGCTTCGCCTTGCCGACGATCCGGCGCAAGCCGAAGCGCCTCGGCGGCTTCGTGCTCGATCGGGGTCGAATCTCGATCCCCGACGATCGATTCTTCCGCGAGGACCCGGTGCGGCTGCTGGAGCTGTTCGCGATTGCCGCGCGCGAGAAGCTCGAAATTCATCCCGCCGCGATGCGCGCCGCGACCCGCGACAGCATCCTCATCGACCGCAAGGTGCGGGATGACCCGCGCGCCAACGCCTTGTTCCTCGATGTCCTGACCAGCATCAATTCGCCCGAGCTGGTCTTGCGGTGGATGAA
>DASURT010000237.1:0-11987 GCA_036375515.1 Sphingomicrobium sp. | reverse complement strand
TCGACCAGTTCGCGCGCCTGGCCGGCGCCGATGCCGTGTTCGGCCTGCTGATCGCTTTGTGGCTGTTGTGGGGCGCGTTCAATGCGTCCAGCCATGCGCTCGACCAGCTGATGGACAAGGAATGGCCCGACGAGCTTCGCGCCCGATTCCTCGCCGCTGCAAAGGAGTATCCGGAGCTTGCCGGTCTCCACGACCTTCGCACGCGGACCAGCGGAACGCACCATTTCGCCCAGTTCCATGTGTGGGTTCCGGCCGACTGGACAGTCAAGGAAGCGCACGACCGGCTCGACCGGATCGAGGAGGAGCTGCAGAAGCGCTTCCCCGGAACCGAGATCCTGATCCACGTCGATCCGGAGGGCCAGGTCGACCGCGAAACCCTGCTCCCGTCCGACATCACGGAGAAGGCGTCCTAGCGGAGCTTGTCCTCGAGCGCGTCGAGCAGCGGAAGCTGGCTTGGGAGCATCAGCGCGCGCGCTTCCGCAAGGTCCATCCAGCGCGCCTCGGCGACCTCGGGGAAGCGCTGCACCGAGCCGCTTTTCGGCGGCCATTCGAGCTCGAACTCGTTGCTCGCGATCGTCGCCGGGTCGAGGTCGCCCTCGACGGCGAAAGCTTCGACCACCTTTCCTCCAATCTGTTTCACCGTGGCGAGCGGAAACGGGACGGCGGTCAGCCTCGTGCCGATCTCTTCCTCGAACTCGCGGAGCGCGGCTTCCGCAGCCGCTTCGCCCGGCTCGATCACCCCCTTCGGGATCATCCACGCCCCGAAGTCCTTGTTCCGCCAGAACGGTCCGCCGGGCTTGGTCAGGAGGACTTCCGCGCCGCCCTCGCGCTGGCGGAAGAGGAGAACGCCCGCGCTACGCGGCGGCGGCATCCGGCAGGCTCTGCTCGGCTGAGGCCGTCTCGGCGATCCATCCGCCGCCCAGCAACCGCGTCCCGTCATAGGCGACCGCCGCCTGCCCCGGCGCAACGCCATATTCCGGCTTCGCGAAGCGCACCCATTCGCCATCGATGAACGCCGGTACCGCGGGCGCGAGCGAGCGCACCTTGACGCCGACCTCGCTTTGCTCCTCGCCGATCCAGTTCCATTCGCCGACACGCATCGCCTCGACGGCGAGCGCGCGCCTCGGCCCGACGACCAGCCGGGCGGCCTCCGGCTCGATGCGCACGACGTAGAGCGGCTCGGTCTGGCCGCCGATCTCGATCCCCCGTCGCTGCCCAACCGTGAAATGAACCACGCCGCGATGCTGCCCCAACACCCGCCCGTCAAGGTCCACGATCTCGCCCGGAGCCTCGGTCTCGGGCCGGATGCGCTTTACCAGTCCGGCATAATCGCCGTCGGGCACGAAACAGATGTCCTGACTGTCGGGCTTGGCCGCGACCTCAAGCCCGATATCGGCCGCGATCCGTCGCACTTCGTCCTTCGGCATATCGCCCAACGGGAAGCGAAGGAAGTCGAGCTGGTCGCGCGTCGTGCCATAGAGGAAATAGCTCTGGTCGCGCCTCGGGTCCGCGCCCCTATGAAGCTCAACGCGAAGTTCCGCACGACTACCGCTGAGGACCCGCCGCACATAATGGCCGGTCGCGAGGCAGTCGGCGCCAAGCTCGCGCGCGAAGGCGATCAGGTCGGTGAACTTCACGCCCTGGTTGCACAGGGCGCACGGGATGGGTGTCCGCCCGTGCGCATATTCGTCGACGAACCGGTCGATGACGCCGGTGCGGAAGCGGCTTTCGTAATCGAGCACGTAATGCGCGATCCCGAGCCGATCGGCGACCATCTTCGCGTCGTAGATGTCCTGCCCCGCGCAGCACGAGCCTGACCGGCGCACCGCTTCGCCATGATCGTAGAGCTGGAGGGTGACCCCGATGACCTCGGCACCCGTCCGGGCGGCGAGCGCGGCCGTGACCGAGCTGTCGACGCCGCCCGACATGGCGACGACGATCCGGGCGCCGTCCGCCGGACGGCCAAGTTGAAATTCGGTCCGCATTGGAAACTGTTGCTCGGCTCTTTACCCGAATTTCACTCCTCGCGCCTAGATCGGCCTCCAAGACAAGGTTTCAAGGAGAGGGTGTTGGCGCGTCACGAGGGGGGCTTCCGCGCAAGCGCGGAACAACCGCTGAGCCTCAATGAACTCCTGGAACTGTTGAACTCGAGCGGCGAGGGAGACTTCCAGGCGCGGCAGGATGCGATCGCCTGCTACCTTTCGGCGAGCGAAGGGTGGCGGGACGCGCTGAAGCGATTGGACGGCGCCTTCGCCGAAAAGGAGTCGGAATTAAGGGAGCGTAAGGCTGGCTAACCGCCGCGTTAACCAGCGCGCTTCAGAATATTTTCAACGGAAGCGGCTTAAGAAGGTCGCATCAGTAATGATTAAGCAGGTGTGACAGAATGCTCGAGAATCAGAAAATTCGTCCGGCCCAGGTGATCGGTCCGCTCGGCGAGCCGCTGACGCTCGATTCTCTTCCGCCTGTCGGCACCACGCGTTGGGTCGTTCGCCGCAAGGCCGAGGTCGTCGCCGCCGTCGCCGGCGGGCTCCTGACCCTGGACGAAGCCTGCAAGCGCTACTCGCTGAGCCTCGAGGAGTTCACCAGCTGGCAGCGCGCCGTCGACCGGAGCGGGATGCCCGGCCTCCGGGTCACCCGCATCAAGCAATACCGCGACCAGTACGAGCGCCAGCAGCGTTATTGAGCGGTTCGCGCGCCGCCGCGCGTTAATCATCAGGCTGGACTAACCCTTCCGAATCCGGAACAACATGCCCGCGCCGCGCGTCTGTGGCGCCGGAACGGCCGCCGCTTTTCGCCTGCCCGGGCGGCCCGGAAGAACAGGAGGGAAAGCTCATGGGTATCATTATCTGGCTGATCGTCGGCGGTATCTGCGGCTGGCTCGCGAGCCTCATCATGCGCACCGATGCACAGCAGGGCATCATCCTCAATATCGTTGTCGGCATCGTCGGCGCGGTGATCGCCGGACTGCTGTTCGGCCAGAACATCAATGCCGGAATCACGATCGAGAGTTTCCTCTACTCACTGCTCGGCGCCGTGATCCTGCTTGCGATCGTCAACCTCATCCGCAGAGGTTCGGTCCGCTAGGTCCATTTCCGTCATTGCGACCCCGGCGCAGGCCGGGGGAAGCAATCCAGTGAACCTTTCTGGATTGCTTCGTCGCTTATGCTCCTCGCAATGACGACTGCTATTGAAGCTCGAACACCATGCCGAGCGTGACCGAGAGCTTCTGCTCCCCGGGATCGATCTTCGTCGCGTAGCCCGCTTGCGCGCGAGCCTCCATCATCACCGGCATCGGCGGCGGCACGGGATAGTTCCCGCCGCTTTCGCTGACCGACAGCAGGCGCGCGACCCTCATCCCCAGCGCCCGCGCGTAGAGCTCGGCGCGGGCGCGTCCGACGGCCAGCGCCTTGGTCCGCGCCTCGTCCAGCGCTTCCTCCGGCTTGTCGATCGTGAGGCTCGGCCCGTTGATCTGGTTCGCTCCCTCGGCCACGAGCGCGTCAATGATGTCGCCCGTCTTGGCGATGTCGCGGAAGCGAACGCTGAGCTGGTTCGACGCGGTATAGCCGACGAGCTTCGGCGGCTGGTTCTCGGCATAGCGATATTCCGGATTGAGGCTGATGTTGCTCGTCTGAATGTCACGGTCGGGGATCCCGGCGCGCTTCAGCGCCGCCCGGACGCGCTCCATGCGCTGTGCGTTCTGCTCGAGCGCGGCCCGCGCCGTCGCCGCGCGAGTGACGACGCCCGTCGAAACAACCGCGACATCCGGCACGCGCGTTGCTTCTCCGGTCGCGCTGATGTCCAGCCGGGTCCCCGAGATCGCCTGGGTGAAGGTCGGGGTCTGCTGTGCCTCGGCCGCCGCCGGAATCGTCGCGGCGCCCAGCATCAGCGCCGAAATCAGGAGCTTCGCTCTCATCTTATGGTGTCCTTGTTGCGGATCGATTGGGCAGAGGCTCGCTCGCCTGCCATGGCTGTTTGCTGAACGGGCTAGAATCGTCTGCGTCCGGCGACCACGCGATAGATCAGCAGCAGGATCAACGCGCCAACGATCGCGGCGATGAAGCCGGCGCCCTCGCCCGTGTCGTACCAGCCAACCGAATGGCCGATCCAGCCGGCGATCAAGGCCCCAGCGATGCCAAGCAGAACCGTGACGATGCACCCGCCGGGATCCCGCCCCGGCATGAGCAGCTTGGCGATCGCCCCGGCGAGCCCGCCGATCACGATCCAGCCGATGATCCCGTAGTCCTGCATCATCCAGATTCCCCTTTTGTTCGCATCCGTTCACAGGCGCTTCATCGGTGATGCGGCAACGCGCGCATGCAGCGCAAGTGCCACCCTTCGTCGAAAAAGGCTGGCATACGGGGACTGCAGCGCCTCTCTGTTGCGGTCGGTGACTTATTAAGGTAATACAGTCTGCCATATGGACTGGCAGATTCGCGGAACGGGGCAGGAAAAGATGAATCGGGAAACCTCGATCTATTCGTCGGACACGCTGGTGGTGACCGACCGCGCGCGCAGGCGCCGATTGGTGATCGTCGTCGCAGCGGTCATCGCCCTGCTGGTGGTCGTGGCCGCGGTGATGTTGGGCCGCGGCTCGAGCGAGCAGGCGCCGCAGGCGGGAGCGGGCGGCGCGGGCCAGATCCCGACCGTCACGGTCGTGGTCCCCGGCCGGAGCGAGGTCGGACGCGTCATCAGCGCGAGCGGCCCGCTCGCGGCCAAGCGCGACCAGCCGATCGGCATAGCCGGCTCGGGCGGACGCGTCGTGCGCGTCCTGGTCGACGCTGGAAGCTGGGTGCGCGCCGGCCAGGTCCTCGCGATCGTCGATCGCTCGGTGCAGTCGCAGCAGGCGGCGCAACTCGCGGCCCAGGTCGAGGCGGCGCGGGCCGATGCGGCGCTGGCGCAGTCGAACTACGAGCGCGCGGTGGCGCTCGTCTCGCGCGGCTTCGTGTCCAAGGCCGAAATCGATTCGAAGAGGGCGACCCGCGATGCGGCGAACGCCCAGGTGCGCGTCGCCCAGGCCCAGCTCGGCGCGACCCGCGCGGAGATCGGCAGGCTCAACGTGATCGCGCCCGCGAACGGGCTCATCCTCGAGCGCAACGTCGAGGTCGGCCAGGTCGTCGGCGCCGGATCGACGGCGCTGTTCCGGATGGCGGAAGCCGGCCAGATGGAGATGCGCGCCCAGGTCGCGCAGCAGGACCTCGGGTTCGTCCATGTCGGAATGCCGGCGACCGTCACTCCGGTCGGCTCGACCCAGAGCGTCGCCGGTACCGTGTGGCAGGTCGCTCCCGTGATCGATCCGCAGTCGCGTCTTGGCGAGGTCCGGGTTTCGATTCCCTACGGCCCGGCGATCCGCCCGGGCGGCTTCGCGGAGGTCCGGATCAGCAGCGGGACGACGAGCGCTCCGCTCCTCCCGCAAAGCGCGGTCCTGAGCGACGAGAAAGGCAATTACGTCTACATCATCAACGGGAAGAACGAGGTCGAGCGCCGCGCGATCAAGATCGGAACCGTCGACGACAACGGCGTGACGATCGTCGCGGGGCTTTCGGGGAACGAAGCGGTCGTGATGTCGGCCGGCCCGTTCCTGAACCCGGGGCAGAAGGTGAACCCGAGACGGCAGGCGGCGCGCTGACCGGAACGAACTCGATGAGAAGCTGAGCTCTTATGAACTTTCGCAACATTTCGTCCTGGTGCATCCGCAACCCGGTCCCGCCGATCGTCCTGTTCGTCGGCCTGATGCTGGCCGGCCTGATTTCGTTCGCCGGGATGCAGGTCAACAACAACCCGGACATCGACTTCCCGGCCGCCCAGGTCACCGTGGTCCAGCCGGGCGCCGCGCCGAACGAGATGGAGTCGCAGGTCACCCAGCGGATCGAATCGGCGATCCGCGGCGTCAACGGCGTCGACGAGATCAACAGCTCGGTCAGCGAAGGCAACAGCAACACCTTCGTCCAGTTCGAGATCGGCACTCCGACCGACCGCGCGGTCAATGACGTCCGCAACGCGATCGCCCAGATCCGGAGCAATCTGCCCGACGGAATCCTCGAGCCGCAGGTGACTCGCGTCGACATCGCGGGCGACCCGATCCTCTACGTCGGCGCGCAGACCACCGACATGAGCCTCGAAGAGCTGAGCTGGTACGTCGACAACACGGTCGCGCGCCGGCTGCTCTCGGTGCCCGGAGTCGCCGCGGTTGAACGCACGGGCGGCGTCGATCGCACCATCCGGGTCATCCTCGATCCGGCCGCGCTCCAGGCGCAGGGAATCACCGCCGCGCAGGTCAACCTGCAGCTGCGCCAGAGCAATTTGAACGCGCCGGGCGGACGCGCCGAGATCGCCGGTTCGGAACAGTCGGTTCGCGTCCTCGGCAACGCGCGCGACGCCTATCAGCTGTCGCAGACGCAGATCGCGCTGCCCGGCGGCCGCTGGGTCCGGCTCGCCGACCTCGGACAGGTCAAGGACGCCTATTCCGAGCAGCGCACGCTGGCGAAGATGAACGGCCACGAGGTCGTCACCTTCGAGGTCCAGCGCGCCAAGGGTTCCTCCGAAGTCACCACCTACGACAAGGCGTGGGAGGAGCTGAAGAAGATCGAGAAGGAGAATCCGAAGGTCGGCTTCTCCGAGGTCTTCAACGCGGTCGATTACACCAAGCAGCAATATCACAGCGCGATCGAGGGCCTGATCGAGGGCGCGATTCTCGCGGTCCTCGTGGTTTTGCTTTTCCTTCGCGACATCCGCGCGACGCTGATTTCCGCGCTGGCGATTCCGCTCTCCGCGATCCCCGCCTTCTGGTTCATGAGCATGCTGGGGATCACGCTCAATTTCATGTCGACGATGGCGATGAGCCTCGTCGCCGGCGTGCTCGTCGATGACGCGATCGTCGAGATCGAGAACATCGTGCGCCACATGCGCATGGGTAAATCCGCCTATCAGGCATCGCTCGATGCCGCGGACGAGATCGGCCTCGCGGTGCTCGCCACGACCATGGCCATCGTCGCGGTGTTCCTTCCGGTCGCGCTGATGCCCGGCATATCCGGCCAGTTCTTCAAGGCGTTCGGCTTTACCGTCGTCGTGTCGGTGATGATGAGCCTGCTCGTTGCGCGAATGATCACGCCGCTGGTCGCCGCTTATTTCCTGAGATCGCACGGCGTTCAGCCGCACGCGGCGTGGAAGTGGATGGACGTCTATCTGAAGGTCCTGAAATGGAGCCTCGATACGACCAAGGCGCACGCCTACCGGCTTCGTCATCCGGGCTTCTTCGGCTGGATGAAATCCTTGTTCCGCGACCATCGCATGGCGATGGTCGGCGCTGGCCTCGCCACCCTGCTGCTGAGCGGCGTGCTGTTCGGCACCTTGTCCATGACCTTTCAGCCGCCGCTCAACCTGGACTTCACGGCGGCCAACATCACCCTTCCCCCCGGAACGACGCTCAAGCAAACCGAAGCGGTCGCCGACCACGTCGCCGACATCGTCAAGAAGGATCCCGACGTCGATCGGGTGTTCGAGCGGGTTCGGGTCGGCACCGGCCGGGTCAACATCGTGCTCAAGAAGGACCGGGAAAAGACGAGCACGGAGTTCGAGCGATCTCTCGCTCCCACGCTCGCGGCCATCCCCGACGCGCGGGTTAGCTTCCAGAGCCAGAACGGCGGTGGCCCTAGCGGCGATTCCCGCGACATCATGCTCTATCTCGGCGGCGAAGACCCGGAGAAGCTGAACGCGACGGCGAACAAGATCGCCGAGGAAATGGCGACAATTCCCGGCCTGCGCGCTCCGCGCGTCGGCGGCGACATGGTCCGCCCGGAAATCGTCGTCAGGCCGCGCTTCGACCTCGCCGCCGACCTCGGAGTGACCACGGCCGCGCTCAGCCAGACGGTCCGCATCGCGACGATGGGCGACATCGAGCAGAACAGCGCCAAATTCTCGGTTGCCGACCGCCAGATTCCGATCACCGTGTCGCTTTCCGAAAATGCGCGCCGCGACATCGGGACGCTCGAGAACCTGCCGGTTCCAACGTCGAGCGGCGGATCCGTGCCGCTGAAAGCGGTGGCCAACATCGGCTTCGGATCGGGTCCGACGACGATCCAACGCACCGACCAGATTCGCCGGATCGCGGTCGGCGCCGACCTCGCTCCGGGCCTGGTCAGCGGTGACGTGTGGCCGAAGATCAACGAGCTCCCGACGGTCAAGAACCTGCCCGACGGGGTCAGCAAGCTGAACCTCGGCGACCAGAAATGGCAGGCCGAGCTGATCTATTACTTCCTGCTCGCGCTCGCCGCCGGAGTGCTCCTCGTGTTCGCGGTCCTCGTGTTGCTTTACCGCCGCTTCCTGGCGCCGTTCGTGAACATGGGATCGCTCCTGCTCGCACCTCTGGGCGCGGCGATCGCGCTGCATGTCGCGGGCCAGCCGGTGTCGCTGCCGGTGCTCATCGGAATCCTGATGCTGTTCGGGATCGTCGCCAAGAACTCGATTCTCCTGGTCGATTTCGCGGTCGAGATGATGAACCACGGAATGCCCAAGGACGACGCGATCTGGGAGGCGGGCCACAAGCGCGCGCAGCCGATCGTGATGACCACCATCGCGATGGTCGCGGGCATGCTTCCGATCGCGCTGTCGCTGACGGGCGACGGAAGCTGGCGCGCGCCGATGGGCGTGACCGTCATCGGCGGCCTCATCTTCTCGACGATCCTGACGCTGCTGCTCGTGCCGTCCTACTTCTCGATCGCGATCTCGATCGAATCGCGGATCGGGCGGATCTTCCATCGGCTCGTCGGCCAGGACGCGCACCGCGAAGGTCATGCGGTTCCGGCCGAATAGGCCGCCAGTACGGGATGGCCGTTCCTGCGGAGTGAACCGAAGCGCAAGTCCGGTTATTGAGGGGGCATGAACCGCGCCCCCGTCCAGCCGGTCCTGAGCCGCTTCAACCCCGCCCAGCCTGGCGCGCAGGGCATGAAAGTCATCGCGACCGGCCTGCTGGTGGTGATGGCGGCGGTCTTCTTCGCCGCACGGGCTTTTGAAGCTCGCTACCCGGGCCTGGGCTATCTCAAGTCCTTTGCGGAAGCGGCGATGGTCGGCGGCCTCGCCGACTGGTTCGCGGTCACCGCCCTGTTCCGCCATCCCCTCGGGCTGCCGATCCCGCACACCGCCATCATTCCGCGTAACAAGGACCGGATCGGCGAGGCGCTCGCCAACTTCCTCAAGGAGAATTTCCTGATCCCGTCGGTCGTCGCCCGGCGGATGCAGAATATCGACGTCGCCGGCGCGACCGGCCGCTTCCTCCAGACTCCCGCCGGCGAAGGCACCCGGATTCGCGCGGGCGCGTCGCGCCTCATCGCCGACATCTTCGAAAGCCTCGACGACGAGCGCCTAGGCGGCATCGTCAAGGGCGCGATCTCCTCGCGCATCCGCAAGACCGAGATTTCGCCACTGCTCGGGCACGCGCTCGCCTCGGCGATCAACGAGGACCGGCACGTGCCGATGCTCGAGGCGGCGATCCGCTGGACCGCCCGCGCGCTCGACGCGAACGAACCGCTGATCCGGGACATGGTCCACAAGAAGGCGAACTGGATCCTGAAGCTCGCCGGTCTCGACGCCACGCTCGCCGACGCGATCATCGACGGCCTCAGGAAGCTCACGGTCGAGATGTCGACCGATCCCGCGCACCCGGTCCGGATCAAGATCGAGGAGGCGCTGGCGCAGCTCGCCAACGACCTCCAGACCCGCCCGGAAACGCGCGAGCGCGTCGAGCATATCAAGGAGCAGCTGCTCGACAACAAGTCGGTGAGCCTGTGGCTCGACACGTTGTGGCAGAAGGGCCGCGAGGCGATCATCCGCGCGGCCCGCAATCCCGATCGCGTGCTCGCCGGCAAGCTCGGCGAGATCCTGAAGTCCATGGGCCATACCCTCGAGAGCGATCGGCGCATTCGAGCCGCGATCAACCAGTTCGCGCGCCGGGCCGCCGTCGGGATGGCGGCGAGCTACGGCAGCCAGATCGTCAAGCTGGTTTCGGAGACGATCCGCGCCTGGGACGCGCAAACGGTCACCAACCGGCTCGAAGCCGCGGTCGGCCGCGACCTCCAGTATATCCGAATCAACGGCACCCTGGTCGGCGGGCTCGTCGGTCTGGTGCTCCACCTGGTGGATTCGCTGTGAGCGACGAGCAGATCGACGAACTCGCCGAATCGGCGCGGAACCGCGGGCTCAAGCTGGTGCGCTCGCGAGTCCGCACGCCCGGCAAGCGGCGCTTCGGCAAGGTCGGGCTGACCGACGGCTCGGGAAAGCCGGTCTTCGGAATGGACGAAACCGGTCCCGCGGCGAAGCCCGAGGACGTCCGACATTATCTTCGCAACCTCGGCGCGAAGGACTGGGGCGCATCGCTCGATGCGGCGGTGCTTGCGCGCAAGAGGCCGAAGAAGGTCCGCCAGGCCGCCAACGATGCCGAGCCCGATCCGGCTCCGAGGGAGGAACGCCCCGCACCGTCCCCTCCCCTCCCCAAACCCCCTCCGCGCCCGAAGGTCCGGGAGGCAGGACCGGCGGACGCGAAGGTGCTGGCGAAGCTGATCCGATATCTCGGCCACGAGATCGACGAGAAATCCGTCCGCCGGAATCTCGCGAAGCTAGCCAAGGCGCGTGAGGCTCCGCTCGTCGCGACCCTCGACAAGACAGTCGTCGGGCTCGCCGGAGTTCACGCGACAGTGACCGTCCACCGCCCCGCCCCCGTCGGCCGGATCACAATCCTCGTGGTCGCGAAGGATGCGCAGGACAACGGCATCGGCCGAATGCTGGTCGCGGAAGCCGAGAAGCGGCTGCGCAAGGCCGGCTGCAGGATCGTCGAGGTTACCAGCAACGATCGCCGGACGGCGGCACACGCTTTCTACCGGCACCTCGGCTACGAACGCACGAGCATGCGCTTCATGAAGACGCTTTAACCCGCGCTCCTGCGCTCGATCGTCGCTCCGACGGCGGAAAGTTTCTCCTCGAGCCGTTCGTAGCCGCGGTCGAGGTGATAGACCCGCAAGACTTCCGTCTCGCCCTCGGCGGCGAGGCCGGCGAGCACCAGGCTCATCGAGGCGCGCAGGTCGGTCGCCATGACGTTGGCGCCAGTCAACGTCTCGACTCCCCGCACGATCGCGGATCGGCCGTGGATGTCGACGTCGGCGCCCATCCGGCGAAGCTCGGGGACGTGCATGTAGCGGTTCTCGAAGATCGTCTCCTCGAGGAAGCTGTCGCCTTGCGCCATGCACAGCATCGCCATGAATTGCGCCTGCATGTCGGTCGCAAAGCCGGGGAACGGCGCGGTCGAGAGCGCGAGGGGCTTCAAACCTCCGTTGGCGCTGACCTTGACCCCGCGGTTGTGGAACTCGATCGTCAGTCCGGCTTGCGCGAGCGCGTTCAGGGTCGCGCACATGTCGTCCGGTCGCGCGCCGATGAGGTCGAGCGATCCGCCCGTGATCCCCGCCGCGCAGGCGTAGCTCCCCGCCTCGATCCGGTCCGGCATCACCTCGTATTCGGTCCCGCGCAAGCCCTCGACGCCGTCGATGACGAGATGCGCCGAGCCGATGCCTTTGATCTTGGCGCCCATTGCGACCAGCAGATTGCACAAGTCGACGATCTCGGGCTCGCGGGCGGCATTGAACAATTGCGTTCGACCTGTCGCCAGCACCGCCGCCATGACGGCGTTCTCGGTCGCTCCGACCGAAACCACCGGGAAGCTGAAGTCGCCGCCCGGGAGCCGTCCCCTGGGCGCGCTCGCCGTCACGTAACCGCTGGCGAGCTCGATCTCGGCGCCCATGCATTCGAGCGCCTGGAGGTGCAGGTCGATCGGCCGGTCGCCGATCGCGCAGCCCCCGGGCAGCGATACGGTCGCCTCGCCCATCCGGGCGAGCATCGGCCCGAGCACGAGTACGGAGGCGCGCATCTTGCGCACCATGTCGTAGGGCGCGACGGTCGAGACGATCTCGTCCGCCTGCAGCGTCATGCGCCGCCCGATCTGGCCC